>NZ_JAWLCI010000020.1:0-66375 GCF_041687215.1 Mariniphaga sp. | reverse complement strand
CAAAACGCAATGTCTTTTCAACATAATTCAAGAATTTTTTTACCGCGGAAAATTAGTTAAAGTTTACGTTTCGTAAAAAGAAATAACGGGTTTGTTAATCAGGGAAATCGCTTTTAACATTTTAACAATTTTTCGCGATAGCTGTCATTTAAAGCAGCTTTAAGTCTTTTCTGGTTTTTTGAGGCCTTAAAAGTTTTGTCTTTCTCCAGTATTGCAAGTGCCATCTTATTAATAATATTGAAATTGGCTGCGGAAAAATCTTTCTTTTTTAATTTTCTGTCTTCATTGAATATTACATCTAATGTCCAGTGAAGGTTATTTTCTATTGCCCAGTGAGAGCGTACAACTTTATTAAGTTTTCGGGCATTGGATTCAAGCGAAGATATATAGTATCTTGTGTCGGTTGATTCCTCCCCCGTTTTTTTAATGAAGCGTGAAGATGTAATGCGCACTA
This sequence comes from Mariniphaga sp., assembly GCF_041687215.1. Classification (NCBI taxonomy): domain Bacteria; kingdom Pseudomonadati; phylum Bacteroidota; class Bacteroidia; order Marinilabiliales; family Prolixibacteraceae; genus Mariniphaga; species Mariniphaga sp. The sequence continues at coordinate 65,921 of NZ_JAWLCI010000020.1, read as the reverse complement.
CCGATTTAAGCCCTGGCCAGTTTTCTTTTTCATCCATAAATTCCAAATCGCCTATGGCTTCACATACCCTTGTTTCTACTCTGCCATGCCCGGAGCTTACTGTTTCATTTTTATCCGGTGACTTGTAATAGTTAAATAATTTTTCTGTTTGCTCCTTTAATTCCCGTTGGTTATCTTTTACCATCAATACATAATCACCACCTTGTTTCATTATCTGACGAGCAATTTCTTTTTGACACCCCATAGCATCAATGGTAACAATACACCCTTTTACTGCCAATATCTCCAATACCTTGGGTATGGCTACAATCTCATTGTGCTTTTTATCAACGGACACCTGCCCAAGGCACAATTTATTTTCGGTAGCGTAAGCAGATACGATATGAAGTGCTGATTTGGGGTTGCCCGTATCTCCTGAGCCACAAATGCTCTTGCCATCTATGGCAATTACCTCTCCTTCTGTCAAACGTGAAATTGTGTTCACCCACCGGGTAAAACATTCACTAAACTTTACCGGATCTAACCTGCTAAAAAGTTTTCCCAACACATCGTGTGAGGGTATTCCGTGTTTGTAAGGAAAAAAACGCCGTAACCATTCGATTTTGTCATTTCCAAAAATCTCAATGGATGTCCAGTCCTCAACACCACTTAAGACGGCAGCGATAACCAGGAATAGAATTTCTTCGAGCGGATAATAGTAGTGCCCTTTGGTAGTACGTCTTGGATCTTTCAAGTCAGAAAAATGTTTTTTAAAATAATTATTCTGTTCAGTAGGGTTTTGTCCTGAAATGTTTTTCATTTTTTTGGACACTGCCCAAAATCAACAATACTAAAATAGTTATTAATTAGCTTATTATCAACTTATAGATAATTAGATATGAACAATTTATTGTTTAAAAGCGATTTCCCTGGTTTGTTAATAAGTTTTACAAGGTAAAAAAGCAGAAATGTTTATCTTTGGTCACTTGAGAAAGAACACAGCATAAATGGAAAATTTTATTGTTTCTGCACGAAAATACAGGCCCGATTCATTTGATACGGTGGTGGCACAATCGTCAATTACCACAACACTGAAAAATGCCATTAAAAACAACCAGTTGGCACACGCCTACTTGTTTTGTGGTCCGCGTGGCGTGGGGAAAACCACTTGTGCACGCATTTTTGCCAAAACAATAAACTGCTCCAATCTTTCTCCTGAAGTGGAAGCCTGCAATGAATGTGAATCCTGTAAGGCGTTCAATACCAGTCGTTCTTTTAATATTCACGAACTCGATGCAGCGTCCAACAATTCGGTTGACGATATTCGTGTGCTAATTGATCAGGTCCGCATTCCGCCACAGGTGGGTAAATACAGCGTGTATATTATCGATGAAGTGCACATGCTTTCTTCACAGGCATTTAATGCATTTTTGAAAACGCTGGAGGAACCGCCAAAACATGCCATTTTTATTCTGGCTACCACCGAAAAACATAAAATTATTCCCACAATTTTGTCGCGCTGCCAGATTTTCGATTTTAACCGGATTGGAATTACCGACATTGCCGATCATCTGGAATATGTGGCTAAAGGCGAAGGCGTTACTGCAGAAAAAGAAGCGCTGAATGTTATCGCTCAAAAAGCTGATGGCGCCATGCGCGATGCACTGTCAATTTTCGACCAGATTGTTAGTTTCTCCGGGAAAAATATAACGTATCAGGATGTTATTTCCAATCTGAACGTGCTGGATTACGACTACTATTTCAGGTTGGTGGAACATTTTTTGAAAAACGAAGTTCCTGATGTTCTGATGATTTTCGACGATATTCTGAATCATGGCTTCGACGGTCACCATTTTATCACCGGTTTGAGCAGTCATTTGCGTAACCTGCTGGTTTGCAAAGATTCTGTTACCGTTCAGTTGCTTGAAGTTGGCGGAGAAATTAAGGAGCGCTACAAGGTTCAGGCTTCAGTTTGTAACAGCGATTTTTTACTGAAAGCGCTTGAAATCAGCAATGAATGTGACATGCAGTACAAAATCAGTCAAAACAAACGGTTGCTTGTTGAACTGGCACTGGTGAGGATAGCGCAGCTAACCTTAAAAAAAAAATAGCTGACGAAAATTTACCTGACGACATTCTTTTTCCCATTTTTTCTGAAAATACAGATACACCGGCTGAAAAGCAGGAGAGTGGAAACAAGGTTCAAGCAGTAAACGAACCTGCACCCAAAAAACCAGTGAGACGTTTGTCGCGCCAAATGAAAGGTCCTTCAATAAAAGATGCCCTGGCCGGAAAGCTGGGCGAAGAAAAACTTTCGGCTAAAGAACAGCATGAAATTTATACCAGGGAAGGCGAAACAAATGATTTTACCGAAGAAGCCCTAAAAGTAAAGTGGGAAGAGTTTGTAACCCGGTTAAACGACAGGCCAAATTTGCAATCAACTTTACGGTGTGTACCCCTGCTGGAACAAGATTTTAAACTTGTTTTGGAAATCGACAATTCGGTACAGGACGATCTGATTAATACGATAAAACCCGAATTGGTTTCGTGGTTGAGAAAAGAATTGAAAAATTCTAAAGTTCAGTTGACTACCCGGATTTCTGAAACCGAAAAGGAAAAAATAATTTATTCCGATTCAGAAAAATATATGGAAATGTTAAAAAAGAATCCAAAACTGGAACTTTTAAAACAGAAATTTAAACTCGATTTCGAATAAGATTTTATAAAGCTGAATTCAGGGAGCTAACCTTTTTATTGACCAGGCTTCTCCTTCTTTTTCATATAAAATACGATCGTGAAGACGATTGGTGCGGCCCTGCCAGAATTCAAATTTTTGAGGTACCACTTTGTACCCGCCCCAAAACGAAGGAAGTCCGGGAGCATTATTTTCAAAGGTTTTTCTGTACTTTTCAAAACGATTTTCCAAATATTCACGTGAGGGAATCTCCTTACTTTGTTCTGATGCCCAGGCCGCAATCCGGCTTTCCAAAGGCCTTTCAGCAAAATACTTCTCTGAAATTTCAAGGCTCGTTTTTTCTGCTTTTCCGGAAATACGGATTTGCCGTTCAAGCAAAGGCCAGAAAAAATGCAAGCTGACTGACGGATTTTTTTCAATTGATTTTGCTTTTTCTGATGAATAATTGGTAAAAAAAACGAATCCATTCTCGTTGAAAAATTTGAGCAAAACAATTCTGGATTGCGGAAACCCGTCGGTCCCAAAGGTTGAAAGCGACATGGCTGTTGGTTCTTTTTCGTTCGAATCCAACGCTTCTTTCAACCAACTTTCGAATTGCCTAAAAGGATTTTTATCCACATTTTTTTTTGTCAATCCCGAAAAATTGTATTCGTTTCTAATGGTATCAAGTCTCATTTTTTCTGTTTAATCTGTTACAAATCAAAAATTTGTTTGTGCAAACCTATGAACATTTTTTAAAAGGGAAATGTTTTATTTAAGAGTTTAAAGTATTTTATTGAAACTTAAAAAATGAAAGCTATGAAAAATTTAATCGTAATTTTAATGATTACCGCCTTTATTCCGGCTATGGCAATAACAGGCACCATAGGAATAGGCGGAAAAGCAACCCTGACTGACGTAAAAATGCACGATGTTTCAGGCGAAAAATTTTCGCTTGCTGATGTAACCAAAGAAAATGGCCTTTTGGTAATGTTTTCAAGTAACACCTGTCCTTTTGTAATTCAGTGGGAAGACCGCTACAATGAATTAAAAACCTGGGCCGACCGCCACAATGTTGGAATGATTGTTTTAAATTCGAATTACGGCAACCGAAATGGTGTTGATTCTTATGATGAAATGAAAAAGCGCGCACGCGGGCAAAACTACAATTTTCCGTATGTTGTTGATGAGGATAGCCAGATTGCCAATGCATTTGGCGGACAAACCACTCCGCATGTTTTCCTTTTCGATAAAAATATGGAACTGGTTTACAAAGGAGCTATTGACGATAGCTACAAAAGTGCAGCCGATGTAAAACAGGCTTATGCAAAAGATGCCATTGCAAGTTTGGCCAGCGGACAGAAAGTTGCTGTTGCAGAAACTAAGCCTGTTGGTTGCAGCATAAAACGCAAGACAGAATAACTAACAAAAGGTTATTTATAAATACACACTCTGAAAAAGGTTCATGCATTTTGCTTGAACCTTTTTTTAATGTTCTGTTGAAATCATATATACCTGATTATTATAAACTCAACAATTTTTCTTTAATTATTTTACCTGAATTCTCAATTATTGATTCTACTTCTTTAATGCTGATATTTTTTATTTCAGCAATTTCTTTTTCAGTTAGCTGATTGATTAAATAAAGATCCAGTATATTGCCTTCCAATACGGGTAGTTTTGCCAGTTCTAACCGGATGATTTTATGAATTTCTTCCCGTTCTAACTTTAGTGTAATATCATCAAGCACACTATCTTCATTTTCTTCAAAAATCAAATCATATACAGAAAGTTCGTCGGATGCAGGAACAATATCATCCAAATCATCAAGAAGAATTATTTCATCATCAGCATCTGCGGTAATTTGTTCATCAAAAGCATTACGTTCTTTTTTAAGGATATTTTCGAGCCTTATTGTTTTTTTCCTGTCAAATTCAAATTCTTTAAGTTTTTCATTTAAAAGGTCATCTGCTTTTTTGTAAAGCCATATATCAATTTTGTTTTTATTTATTGAAATATCATCAAAGTGGTAGTAAAAAGCCAGATAGAGCTCATCCAGCAACTCATGAATTTTAAATTTACCTTTTTCCAGGGTGGTGGTCATTTCTGCTGCTTCTATTCGTCGTTTAATATATCGGGCAATATCGCTGAAAAGAATTTTTGTCAGCTCTGTAAATGTTTCTTTTATATTATCATGTCTTAATTCCTGGAGGTTTTGCAGATTTTCCAGGTAACTTTTTATTTTAACTTTCTTCCGTTTGAGCAGTTTGTCCTTTTTTTCCTTGTGAATATTTTTTGTAAGTGAAACTTTTAACTTATCGAATAATTTAAAAATGCAGGCTTCAATATCTTTATCTTTTTCACTTAAATAAAGCACATTTTCTTTCAAAGCAATAACAGCTGATATTTGACTGTTAATTTTATCCACGTTGTTAAAATAGATGTTTAATACTAGTGGTTTTGAGTATTGATCTGCAATTCTTTTTAAACGCCTGGTTTGATTCTGAATGAGTTTTTTCACATTGCGTTCTTTTTCCTTATTATTTAAATTTTTAAGGTTGTTGACAATGTATTTCATCGTTGCTTTTTTTTAATGTTATATACCATTTATTTTCAAACTACATACCAACATATTGCAGGAAATATACCTGTAATCTGACTTTGTCAATTTGTCAAAAAATATGACATTTTTTCAAGATTGAATTTAGATAGAACAATACTTTTTTTTGATAATTATTTTATGTAAGTTATTTGTAATAAATTATTTACAGGCATTAATTCAATCACTTGGCATATTATTTGAATTTAAATTTGCCGAAAAATCAATTTCAATTAACCCAATGTTTAATTAAAAATAAAGGAGGAATAAGCTATGAAAATGGCAAGGTTAACAAACAGCATGTTTCCATCAATTCCTTCTTTTACCGACAGGTTTTTTGGAGGAAATTTGATGGACTGGAACAACTGGAATTTTGCAGGTATTGATTCAACCCTACCTGCAGTAAATGTTAAAGAAAGCGATAGCGATTTTAAAATTGAAGTGGCGGCTCCAGGATTGAAAAAGAGCGACTTCAAACTGAATTACGACAAAGGCAGACTAACCATTTCATCTGAAAAGTCAGATGAAAAGTCAGAAAAAAATGGAAAAGAGGTAACGCGCCGTGAATTCAGTTATCAATCATTCCAGCGTTCTTTTACCATTCCGGATGATATTGTAAATGCCGACAAAATTTCGGCTAAGTACAAAGATGGTATTCTTCATGTAACGCTGCCAAAACGTGAAGAAGCCAAAGTAAAAACAGTAAAAGAAATTAAAGTGTCTTAATGGTAAACGGGCAGGATATTTCATGCCTGCCCGTTTTATTTTTTTATTGTTTAACATGAACGAAAGGAGGGAAATATCATGAAAACTAAAATTGGATATATAATCATGTTTATTTTGGTGGTGTTGGTTGGTTGCGACAGGAAAGATAAATTAGCAACAGAACCAGACATTGAATCACTGAAAAAACCGGAACAAACTTACCTGACTGAAAAACAGATTCAGACTTATGTGGATAAGGAGATTAACCTGGCAATTGATTTGGGCAACAAGAATATTATTCAAGAGGCAGCCGATGTTATTGCATTAACGCGTTCAGGCATATCTTCAATTTTAAACGAAAAGTACGCCGATGCTATTGAAAACATCGATAAAGCCATTGCAAAAGCGGAATTAATTATTCGCAGCGACCATCCTACAAAAATAATTTCTGAGGTTAATATTGAGGTACTCGATAGGGCAGAAAATGCAGAAAATGCAAACTATCTGATACATAATATCGATTCTTTGATGGAACTCGGCGAACTGCAAAAGGCAAAAAATTTGATGACACAGTTAACCAGCGAACTTCGTATTACCCGTGAAAGCATTTCCATTTCAGATTATTTGCAAACCTTGAAAAATGCCGGCCAATTGCTTAAAGGCAAAGAGCGGGAAAAAGCATTGCTCGAACTGAATTCAATGTTGTCGAGCATTACAATTGAAAGAAGCATAACACCTTTGCCGTTAATAATTGCCCAAAATATGGTAATAGAAATGGAAAAATTAATGAACAAAGAGCATCCTGATATAGAGAGTATCCTGGCCCTTTTGAATGATGCACAATATCAAATACGTTTTGCTCAAATGCTGGGATATGGGAAAACAGAAGAAGAATATCAGCAAATTCATGATGGATTTAAAGAAATAAAAACCGGGCTAAATGAGAATAATTTTAGCGGGGTAAAAAAACGGATTCAAGATATTGAAGAATACCTGAAACAATTGCAGACTGATATTTCGGTATATACAAAAGTAAATTCATTTTAATGAAATAAAAGAGGGGAGGACAGAGCCATGAAAAAGTATATTTCATTAATAATTGCAGCCATATTGGGCAGTGCCTTTACATTAGGTACATTCCTTGTTACTGGTTCAGGAACAGCCAAAACCGTGAAAATAGAACATCTTTCTTCTTCTCCGGTAGTGGGAGCAGCCTAAACAGTAAATGAATCTGGCGAGATTGTTCCGCTTGAATTTACAGAAGTGGCCCAAAAAGTAATGCCGGCAGTGGTGCATATAAAATCAACTCAAATGCAGAATGTCCGAAATTTCCAATACAGGCAATATCCGGATCCGTTCAGGGATTTTTTTGATGATGATATTTTCGAGCGTTTTTTTGGGCCGCATTTCCGGTTCGAACAGCCACAGCCAGAGCAACGGGGACTGCAGCCAAGAGTCGGCGCCGGCTCCGGGGTAATCATTAATTCAGATGGATACATCGTAACCAATAATCATGTGATTGATGGCGCCGACGATATTGAAGTTACCCTCGAAGACAACCGGGTTCTCAAAGCCAAAGTTATCGGAACCGATCCGTCCACAGATCTTGCTTTGCTGCAAATACAGGCCAGAGATTTGCCCACTATACCGTTTGTAAATTCCGACGAAATTGAAGTGGGCGAGTGGGTGTTGGCTGTCGGAAATCCATTTAACCTCAACTCTACGGTAACAGCGGGAATTGTAAGTGCAAAAGGCCGGCAAATTAATATTTTACCTGACCAAAATGCCATCGAGTCATTTATCCAGACCGATGCAGCCATTAATCCGGGAAACAGTGGGGGAGCGCTGGTGAACCTGAATGGCGGGCTGATTGGAATTAACACTGCCATTGCAAGCCCTACAGGTGCTTATGCCGGTTACGGTTTTGCAGTGCCTTCCAACATTGTTTCCAAAGTGGTTGAAGATCTGTTAAAATACGGCAGGGTTCAGCGCGGATATTTAGGATTAATGATTCGAACGGTAGATGGTAACCTGGCCAGGGAAAAAGATTTGGATGTAACCAGAGGAGTTTATGTTGATAGTATTGCCGCGAACAGCGCCGCCGGCGACGCAGGCATTAAAATCGGAGATGTGATTACAGAAGTAGATGGTAAAGAAGTTTCTACATCAGCCGGACTCCTGGAAATTATCGGACGCCATCATCCGGGTGATAAGGTTTCGCTTAAAATAGATCGCCAGGGCGATGAACATGAATTTCTGGTTACCCTCAGAAACCAGGAAGGAGAGGAAAAAATGGACGAACGGCCCTCCAACGAAATTCTTGATATTCTTGGTGTTGAACTGGAGGAAATAGATAAAGAAACAGCCCGGAAACTCGATATTAAAGGCGGACTGCAAATAACCAGGATATATACCGGAAAATTAAAAAACAATACAGACATCCGTGTTGGATTTATAATTACCAAAGTTGACGGAAAAAATGTTAAGACAGTTGATGAGTTCGTGAAAATCCTGAAAAATAAAGAAGTAGGAGTAATGTTTGAAGGTGTGTATGAAGATTATCCGGGAACTTATTATTATGCCTTTGGACTGTAATTGATAAAAATAATTGGCATACCTGCGGAAATTTTGAAGTAATATTTTCCGCAGGTATTTTTGTATCATTAAAACTGAAAAATATGAAAGGAAATTTTAATTCAATTATCCAATCACAGGTTCCTGTTCTGGTCGATTTTCATGCTGAATGGTGCGGACCTTGCAAGATGCAGTCGCCCATTTTGGTTGAACTGGTAGGCGAACTGGAAGGAAAAATTAAGGTCATTAAAATAGATGTGGACAAAAACCAGGAAATTGCAAACCGTTTCCAAATCAGGGGTGTGCCAACACTGGCACTTTTTAAAAACGGACAGGTTGTATGGCGGCAATCCGGGCTGGTGCAAAAAAATCAGCTAAAATCAATTCTCCAATCTTATTTGTAATTTTTTTTATCAGGATGAATTAAGAGATTAAATCCCCATGTAACTCATTAATTCCTGTTGTATTTCTTCAATTTTCTGATTTTCAGGTTCGGCACTGATTATAATCAGGCTACAAGCCAGTTCCGACAATTTCCAGTCGCGCTGAGTGCCATTTGATGCCGAACGGTAAATGCAGGAGAAATGTTGCTGCACCGGAACCCCTGTTAAACGCAGAATGGCAATCGCTTTTCGGATTGATTCATTCAAATCGAAATCATCGGATTGCATTAACCGTTCCAGCAATTCGCTTGCATAATACCTGTAATTTAGGTCATTCATCCTTGAGAGGAATAACTCAATCATCGGGTCGGTGTAATTGTAATCATAGTATCTTGCCAGCATAATTTCTTCGTTTTAGTTGTGACTGTAAACGTGATTATTTCGCAATTCCTTTAACTTTTTAAACAGGTTTACTTCCTCCTGGCTCAGGTTTTTAGGAATAACTACATTTAATTGTACATACAAGTCGCCAAATTGACCTGGTTTTCCGTAAATTGGCATTCCTTTTCCTTTTAACCGCAGCTTACTTCCGGTTTGTGAGTCTTTCGGAACAGGGACATTTAATTTGCCTGCCAGGGTATTGATTTCAGCTTTTCCACCCAGAACGGCAGTATATAAATCGATGTCTGCTTTCAACGTCAGGTTGTTACCGTCAGTTTTATACAGACTATCCGGCTGGACTTTTATTTTAATATAAATATCGCCATCGGCGCCTCCTGCTGCTCCGCGGCCACCCTTTCCTTTTATGCGCAGCTCCAGTCCGTCGTAACTTCCGGGTTTTATGTTTACGCGCAATTTTTTACCGTCAACGTTGAGTATCCTGGAAGTTCCGTGGTAGGCTTCATACACGCTGATTTCCATTTCAGCCTGCAAATCCTGGCCTTTGCGTGGGCGTTGCCTGCCGGAAAATCCGGATTGTGCACCTCCGCGCCCTCCGAAAAAGGCATTGAAGAAATCGGAAAATCCACCGCCTGAACCACCAAAAATATCACCCATATCCCCTTCGTAATAGAAAGTCCTTCCACCACCGGGCGACTGGCCGCCAAACTGAGAGAAGTCAAATCCGCCACCACCACCGTAACCGGCATTTTCATATTGTTTCCAGTTGGCGCCCAGCTGGTCGTATTTTTTCCGTTTTTCAGGATCTTTTAAAACCTCGTAGGCTTCACCAATTTCCTTGAAGCGTTCTTCAGCTTTTTTATCACCATTGGTTTTATCAGGGTGATACTTTAGAGCCAGCTTGCGATACGCTTTTTTTATTTCATCCTGACTGGCATTTTTCAAGACTCCCAATATTTTATAGTAATCTTTGTATTCCATCTTTCGTGTGTTTAAAATTTGTTTTAAATCGAATTCGATTTAGTTTTTAAAATAAAAATACAAAATACAGTCCAATTTTCAATATTTTTTTAAAAAGACAAATTGTCCTTAATAATATGAAAATTAGGGATTTGAATTCTGTCAATTTGACGTTTGAGACGTGATTAATGGTTTTGCGAAATAATGAAAAAGCTAAAATTTACTTTACCGTACTTTCTGAGCTCTTTAAAATTTGCTGAACGGGAAAAATCGAAACTTTTTGGATGTTCCAAAATCAGAGTTCCTCCTTGTTTTAATATTCCTGAATCAAATATTACTTTGGGAATGTCATTTATAAACGGAGCATCAAAAGGAGGATCGGCAAAAATTAAATCGTATTTGTTTGGAGTAAATTTTAAAAAGCGAAAAACATCATCGCGAACAACCCGGGCATTTTTTATTTCCAGTTTCTCAATCACATCTTTTATGAAGCGAACGTGGTTGAAATTTGATTCAACAAAAGTGACTTCGCCTGCTTCTCTGCTAATAAATTCGTAACCAATACTGCCGGTTCCCGAAAACAAATCGAGAATGCTCATTTCCGACAAATCGTAACGGTTTGCCAGAATATTGAACAAAGCTTCTTTGGCCAAATCGGTGGTTGGCCGTGCCGTAAATTTTTTACCAGGATTGAAAATCCGGCCTTTGTATTTGCCGCCAACTATTCGCATAATTAAAGCACAGGAGTAAATTGTTGCACTTGCTCTCCGAAAATATTTTCGTTGTAATGCGCTGAAGCTTTTAAAAATTCAGTTTGAGAAAAATAATTGGGAAGTGAAGCAGTTATTTCGCTTGAAGAATTAATTTTCCCGGAAAGTAAAAGTGCAGTTTTTGCAGGGCTTATGTTTCTGCTTTTTAAAACAGAAAGAACGTAAAAAACTACGTCGTTTGGATGTTTAAAATAGTAGTTATTAATTATTTGCAGCTTTTTGTTTACGAATAAAAGAAGGCTGAAAAAATTGTTCTGAAAAGAAAGCGCAAGAATTCTTTCGTTTTTATCGGTTATAAAATTCTGATGGATTTTTTGACTTAAAATTGAAATCGGATGTAAAATGATACAACCCGGAAAAGCTTTTTCAAAGGTTTCCTTTAATGAATTAGGTACTGAAAAAATCAGATTTGCCTCGTCTTCCGGCAAATAATTGTCACGAACCGAATTGTTATTCAGTTTACCAAAAGCAGTTTCAATAACTTTATTTTGATTGGTAAATTCGTAAAATGAAGATGGAACCAGGGTAAATTTTTCTGAAAAGTAGAAAAGCTTGATTTCTGCGTATTTTTTTTGCAGCACTTCCACATCGTTTAACCACTCGGCAAAACGTCGTCCCAAAAATTTTTCAGAACTAATTGTTATTGGAAATAGTCCGGTGGCAAGCAACCTGTTTTCGAAAGGGTCAACCACTGAAAAAGAAAATCCATCCAGGCTGACCTGGATGGATAATTTATATTTTTCAGTCCGGTTAAAATCAAATCCTGGATCGGTTGTCAGGGCAATCATTTTAATTATTCCCAGTTACCTGAATTATTAACAGCTTCAGTAAGCGATCCAACTTTTAATCCCGGGTATCTTTCGTTCAGCCTGCGCTGTTCGTTCATGTTAATTACATACTGCCTGTCCAAACCTCTTAAAACAATATTGTTGTGAGCTTTGGCTTCAAATACCGGAACTTTAATTCCAGAACCGGTAACAATAACATTGGCACCCAGGGTGAACTCTGCAGTGGTGTCAGGAACCGGAACATACTTCAGGCTTTCAGGATCGAATGATTTTCCAAAAAGTGTTTCAAGCACACTTTCTTTAATGGTATCCCGAATAATCAGGCCCTCTCTCATTGCTCTTCTTTCAGTTAATCCGGCTTCAATCATACTGTCGGTCAGTTCACCAATTTTTCTTACATTTCTTAACGAATCATATTTTACGAAATGAATCAGGGTATCCCAGCTTCCGGTAAACCGTCCGTTAACTTCTCTAAATGCCAACTGGGCTTTTCTAATGTCTTTCAACCTTTCAATGGTTTTTTCGTACCTTTCATCTTTTGCTTTTTCAAATTCAATAGGATCCTGAATCCCTTTGTAAATGAAATAAACTAAGCCCAAGGCAACAATTGCAAGTAAAATCTGAATAATGGTTCTCATCTTTATAGTTTTAATACGATTATTGTCGAATGCTTGCAAAATTATAAAAAAAAACAAATTACCTTCCTTTGAACTTTGTTATTTTAGCAGGTATGATTAAAAATCATGTAAAAGCTTTACTTGAACAAAATTTATCATTCAGTCCAACAGTTGGGCAGTCCGAATTAATTTCCGGTCTGGCAACATTTATTGTTTCTGATATTCAGGACAAAATACTTTTGATTAAAGGATTTGCCGGTACCGGAAAGACTACCATGATAAATGCATTAACCCAAACATTCAAATTATTAAAAATTAAAATTGTTTTGATGGCGCCAACCGGCAGGGCAGCAAAAGTTATGGCTGGTTATACTTCAATGCCGGCGTTTACCATCCATAAGAAAATTTACCGGCAACAAACTTCAGCCGATGGGATGGGCCGTTTTGTGCTCGACAAGAACCTGCATAAAAACACCTGGTTTGTGGTAGATGAAGCTTCCATGATTTCCAACGAAAACAATGAAAACTCGGTTTTCGGCAGCGGTCGTTTGCTCAACGATTTATTAGAGTACGTTTATTCGGGCACAAACTGCCGGTTGATTTTGGTTGGTGACACGGCACAGCTTCCACCGGTTGGACTGGCCATTAGCCCGGCACTTGAGGCTTTTAACCTTACAAATGAAGGTTTTGAGGTTGATGAATTTATACTCACCGAAGTTGTAAGACAAGCAGCAGATTCCGGAATTTTATCTTGTGCCACACAAATCAGGCAGTTGGTTGAAGAACAAAATGCAACCGGATTTTTTAAACTTGGGTTAAACGATTTCAACGATGTTGTGCGTGTTTCAGGTGAAGAATTGATTGAACAAATATCATCGTGTTACGATAAATATGGTTTGTTTGAAACAACCATTGTAACACGGTCGAACAAACGGGCAAATCTCTATAATAAAGGAATTCGCGGATCAATTCTTTACCGTGAAAATGAGATCGAACGCGGCGATTTGCTGATGGTGGTAAAAAATAATTACTTCTGGATGGATGAAGAATCCAAGCTCGAATTTATTGCCAACGGCGATATTGCCGAAGTAGTTTCGATTTATGGGTACGAAGAACTTTACGGGTTCAGGTTTGCCGATGTTTGCTTGCGTTTTGTTGATTATGAAGATGTGGAACTTGACTGCAAAATATTTCTGGATACACTTTCCATCGAATCGGCCTCTTTTTCTTATGAACAAAACCGGCAACTTTTCGATTCGGTTTCAGAAGATTATCTGGAGATAAAAAACAAACGGGAGCGCTGGAAAAAAATAAAGGAAAACCCGCACTATAATGCGCTTCAGGTAAAATATGCTTATGCTTTAACCTGCCACAAAGCGCAGGGCGGCCAGTGGAAAGCTGTTTTTATTGACCATGGCTACCTGGTTGAAGATATGCTCGATATTGAATATTACCGTTGGCTGTACACCGCATTTACCCGTCCGGTTGAAAAATTGTTCCTGGTGAATTTTAATAAGAATTTTTTTGAATAACATGATTTATGCTTTCTTTTTCTCCTGGGAAGGTTTGGTGAAGTCTCCCACGCCTCCTTTCGCGCCGGGGGAACACTGGGGGATGTCTCCCAAGCTTCCTTTCCCGCCGGGGGAACACTGGGGGATGTCTCCAACGGCTCCTTTTCCGCGGGGAGAACGCTGGGGGATGTCTCCAAGGCTTCCTTTCTTGTCGGGGAATGTTGGGAGATGTCCCCGACGCTTTCTTTTTTACCCGGTGAAGCTTTTATTACATAATAACGACCTCTTTTTTATTTGAAAAATATAAATTTATGCTTAGTTTTAAGCCGCTAAAAACCAAAGCATTGATTATACAAGGCAACATAAGGCGGAAAAGAAGAACTTTTATTACCGGAGATTTATCGTTAAACTGCCGTTTAACAAGGCATTTCTCCATGCCAACATTGAAAAAAACATTTGATGAATTATAAATATAAAATACCTGAGGCAAACAATAATTCCGCTGGAAAGAAATATTGTATAGTTTAGGGTTAGAGGCAACAAAGTTATGCGCAAAAATGAAATATGGCTCCGATAATAGAAATAACATTTTATGATTTAATTTTTAATTCTTTTTGGATTAAATATGTGAATGGTTTTAATCAAAAATATCATTGTCAAAAATGTTTATTGGGCAGTTTAACAGAAAAATTCAAATATGTAAAATCAGAAATAAAGCTTAATAACAAATATACAGTCTATTTAAATGAACACAGAACTCCATATATTTATATATGTGGTGTTACAAATTCATATGAAAAGAATCTTCATGTACCAATACAACCGAGCAAAGACAAATCTTTCATTTTTGAAAATGAATATTTGAAAATCGAAGTAAGCAACGCAAAACAATTAAATATTAAAAAATTAGATTTAAACTTTCCTCCAGAGTTTTCTACATGTAGAAATTTTCAATTTGCTTATCAATATTTTAAATTGAAATCTAATGAAAAACGATTATTCGATTAAAATTAAAGAAAAGAACATTTCATGGGATCCAAACAAATCAACACCAAGTTGTAAGATGTCCATTAAGGAATTAGATGAAATAATTGAATATCTCAAATTACAAAAGATAAAATCTTGTGTGGATTTTGGATGTGGAAATGGAAGGAATAGCATTATTTTGAAAAAACATTTCAATTTAACACTTATTGAATGTGGACGAAATGTTGAAAAGCTTAAAAAGAATACTGATTTTCAAAATCTCAGTATCGTCAGTTATGACAATTTTTCAAATTTAACTGACTTAAATATTGACTGTTACTTTGTAAGTTTTGTGTTTCATACAATTCCGCATGATGAAATCAGAAGTGAGATTTTACAATTAATTCGAAAAAATATAAAAAAGGAGGGTATTTTATGTATCGTTTCACCTAAAAATGACTCAAAATATACTAGTTCAAAAACATCATTGCTTTTAAAACTTGGTGATGGTTTTATTAAACCACATGATGATTTTAAATTTTCATTTTATGAAAATTTAAAACAACAAAAAATAATTAACTTACTTGAAGAAAATGGATTTAGTTACACTTATAAAATAATATCAAAAGCTAGGAATATAATTTTCGCAAAACCAAAATAATATGAAAGATGCAATTAAATATATTTTTTCATCTTTAATGCCTTCTAAAGATGATGGTAGTTATATAGAGCTAGATAAAAATATGAAATCCCAAATGAAATTATTTGGAATAATTTCATTATTCATTTTTATTATAATCGTTGGTATAACAATTTATTTTTATTTAAAAACACCAATTGTCGTTAATATTATTAATAGAACAAAAGACATTATTGTAGATGAAATTATTGAAAGTGGTGATTTCCCGCAATGGATTATTAAAATATTTCTGTTGTCGATATTTATTATTATTGTTTTTACTCTTGTATTTTTCTATTTCCTCATTGACTTAAGTAAGGTCCATTATAAACTCGATAAGATTACTTTTAAAGTAATCAAAAAACTTAATTTGACACTTTATCAAAAAACAATTGAATATCTAAATTGTACCAACCATACAAGTTGTATAATTCGAAATAAATTAAATGATGCTGTATATCAAAGAAAATTTAGAAATGACTTTTTTTATTTTTTTACAAACAAAGATGAGATTGGAGCATTTAATCAAAAAGATAAAAGAAGACACGTTTTTAAAGAGTGGTCTAAATACTACACTTTCAATTTTGTATTCATTTTCTTAATTTTAATTTCCTTATGGATTGGATATTTAATAATAATATTAAATCCAAACAATCTTGGTTGGAAAATACCAATATATATTTTCTCACTGGTGATTATTATTTATAAGTATAAAAAAATAGGTTCAAAATATAGGACTTTGTTAATAGATTTAGCAATAGACCAACTTAATATAATTTTTACTGAGGTGAGAAATGATGCCTTTAGAAAACTAAAAGATGTATTTGGCAATTGTTTTGAAAATGGATGTAATTTCAATCAAAGCGTATAATAAGTGTAAATTTTATAGCGGGTTCGGTGGTGTAAGGGGTGCAGATTTTCGCTTCGTAGTTCCGTCCTCGCGGACAGGAAATCGCACGCAATCCGCAACTACAACTTGCTATCTACCAATAACTAAAAAATCAGTAAAGTTTATATGACATAAGTTTTCCCGTCCACCACATCTTCTGTATTTGGAAAAACTGTTTTGGCTTCCATTAAAAAAGGCTCTGCGCTTTCATACCGCGACGAAAAATGTCCGAGAATCAGTTTTCCTGCATGGGCCATTTGGGCAATTTTTGCTGCGTCGAGCGCGGTTGAGTGGTACGTTTTATCTGCCCAGTCGCGCAATTCTTCGGTAAATGTGGCTTCGTGATAAAGTAAATTTACCCCTTGAATCACATCTGCAACCGGCGGATAAAAGGCGGTATCGGAACAAAAGGCATACGAAAGCGGCGGTGGCGGGGGAGTAGTCAGTACTTCATTGGGAATGGTTTCCCCTTCTTCAGTAATAAAATCAGCTCCCTGTTTAATTTTTACAATTTGGGCGATGGGAATATTATACTGCTGAATACATTCCTTTTTTATGTTGGCTTCTTTTTCCTTTTCCCTGAATAAAAATCCGCAGCAATTGATGCTGTGTTTTAACGGAAAAGAAACCACTTCCACTTTTTTATCTTCAAAAATAAGCTGTGGTTTTTTAAAATTCAGCGGATGAAAAATAACATTGAACTGCAAATCGCCTTTTAAAAAGTCTAGCTGAGGCTGAATAATTTCTTTTAACTGGGAAGGGGAATAAATGTGGAGGTCGTTTTTTAAACCAAGCAAATTGAATGTGGAGATGAGTCCGATAAGTCCGTAGTAATGATCGCCATGCAGGTGCGAAATAAAAATGTGTTTTATTTTCCCAAAACCTATTTTCTGCCGGCGGATTTGCATTTGAGTTCCTTCGCCGCAATCGATCAAAAAAAACCGCCCAAGCATATTTAATACCTGGGCGGTTGGGTATCTTTCAGATGTTGGTGTAGCAGAACTGCTTCCCAGTATGGTTAACTCAAAAGCCATTCCTGCTTACATCTCCATCTTTTTCTTCAGTAAATCTTCAGCCTCATTGGCTGTTTTAGTAATTAAGAGTACAGTGTGCAGCATCGATATTCGAATCAAATGCTCCACATCAGGATTCAGACCGCAAAGAATAAATGTGCCAATGGCATCTTCGCACAACCGGTTTCCAACCAAAACAGAGCGCAATCCAGATGAATCGCAGTATTTGCATTGACTCAAATCGAGCACAATGTTTTTTACTCCGTTATTGTTTAAAACAACCAGCTCCGATTTTAATCCGGGTGCGGTGTTTGTATCAAGCCTTTCGGCATTTACCCTTACGAGAGTGTAACCCTCCTTATTCAAAATTTCTGTTGACATGCTACAATTTACGAATTTCAGTTAAAATATTTTTAACTGAACCCGGATTATTTTTCGCCATCTTCTTTTTTCTCCTTTTTCTCTTTATTCTCTTTATTCTCAAGCTGAGTTTTCAGAGCTGCCAAATCGGAGATGTCTCCCAAAGTTGTTTTTTCCATGTTCTCGTTCACTGATTTTACCGCTTTTTTGGCAGAACGCGATTGCGATTTCCGTTTTGCGGTGTCTTCAGAACGTTTTTCATCTTCAAAAATCCGGGAGTGTGAAACGATAATCCGTTTGGCTGATTTGTTGAATTCGATAACTTTAAAATCCAGTTTTTCGTCTTGTTTAGCCTGCGTACCGTCTTCTTTTACCAAATGACGCGGTGTTGCAAAACCTTCCACACCATAAGGCAGGGCAACAACTGCACCTTTGTCCATCAGGTCAATCACGGTTCCTTCGTGAATAGAATCGGTAGTGAAAATGGTTTCGAAAACATCCCACGGATTTTCTTCCAGTTGTTTGTGGCCAAGGCTCAGGCGGCGGTTTTCGGCATCGATATCAAGAACTACCACTTCAATTTCTTCGCCAATGGATGTAAATTCCGACGGATGTTTAATTTTTTTCGTCCAGCTTAAATCTGAAATATGAATTAAACCATCAACACCTTCTGCTATTTCAACAAATACACCAAAGTTGGTGAAGTTGCGAACAGCAGCTTTGTGTTTTGTGCCAACGCCGTAATTTTCTTCAATTTTTTCCCATGGGTCAGCTTTAAGTTGTTTCATACCCAGCGACATTTTGCGGTCTTCGCGGTCGAGGGTTAAAATTTCTGCCTCCACTTCGTCGCCCACTTTCAGGAAATCCTGAGCGCTGCGCAAGTGCTGGCTCCACGACATTTCCGAAACGTGGATTAACCCTTCTACTCCCGGGGCAATTTCTACAAATGCACCGTAGTCGGCCAATACCACAACTTTTCCTTTAACGGAGTCACCCACTTTCAGGTTATCGTCCAGTTTATCCCACGGATGCGGAGTAAGCTGTTTCAGACCCAATGCAATGCGTTTTTTGTCGTCGTCGAAATCGAGAATAACCACATTCAGTTTCTGATCCAGTTCCACAATTTCGGTGGGGTGGTTGATTCGTCCCCAGGAAAGGTCGGTGATGTGAATCAATCCGTCCACACCGCCAAGGTCCATAAATACACCGTAAGATGTAATGTTTTTGACTGTTCCTTCCAGAACCTGACCTTTTTCCAGTTTGGCAATAATTTCTTTTTTCTGTTGTTCCAGTTCAGCTTCAATTAAAGCTTTATGCGAAACAACTACGTTGCGGTATTCCTGGTTGATTTTTACCACCTTGAATTCCATGGATTTGCCCACAAAAACATCGTAATCACGAATGGGTTTCACATCGATTTGTGAGCCGGGCAGGAATGCTTCGATTCCGAAAACATCTACAATCATACCACCTTTTGTGCGGCATTTTATGTATCCTTTTATGATTTCGTCTTTTTCCAATGCCTCATTAACACGATCCCAGGAGCGGGTTGCACGCGCTTTTTTGTGCGAAAGAATCATCTGGCCTTTTTTGTCCTCCAGGCTTTCGATGTAAACGTCCACTTTGTCGCCAACTTTCAGGTCGGGATTGTAGCGGAATTCATTTAAGCTGACAATTCCGTCTGATTTGTAACCGATGTCAACTACAACTTCGCGTTTGTTGTATGCTATAACAGTCCCTTCCAGTACTTCTTTTTCGGTAACAGTATTCAGGGTGTTATCATACATTTGCTCCAGGTCGGACCGCTGTTTGTCTGAATAGGCATCTTGTCCTGTTTCAAGGCTTTCCCAGTCAAATTCACCAGTTTCTTCGGTTTCGTTTTCTGTTTTCGCTTCTACTGGTTCTGCAGGTGTTTCTTCTGCTTTTTCTTCAACAGCAACATCTTCGTTTTTCTTTGTTTCAGCTTCGGCAGGTTCTTCCTCTGCTTTTAGAGGTTCTTCAACTTCTGCTTTTTCAGGTTTTTCTTCAACCGCTTCCTCAGCAGCTTCTTTTTCAGGTTCCTCTGCTGGTTTTTCCGCTTTTGGAGCTTCTTTTGTTTCGGGAGTTTTTTCTTCCTGAACAGGTACCTCAGGCGCTTCCTGAGCCTCCTGCTCTACTTTTTCATTTTTCTTTTCAGTCATGTAATTCTTAATAAATTAATAAGTTAGACATTATTGTTGTAATAAATCGCGCGCAAAAGTATAACTTAATTCACTTATTTCAAAGGTTTTCAGTTAATTATTTTAGCTGAAAACGGATTTGGTTTAAAAATAAAAACTCAAACCTGCCGGTACGTTTTCTTAACCGCAAATAATGCCGGGCCGCTGAATTTTATTAATTTTGAATTTCATTTTAAAAAATTATTAAACCAAATAACATGAAAGGTATTATTCTCGCAGGAGGGGCAGGTACCAGACTTTACCCCATAACACGTTCTATTTCGAAACAAATTATTCCGGTTTACGACAAACCAATGATTTATTATCCGTTATCCATTTTAATGTTGGCTGGAATTCGTGAAATTCTCATTATTTCAACTCCAACCGATATTAAATTGTATGAAGAGCTTTTTGGTACCGGAGAGCAACTTGGTTTAAAAATTTCGTACAAAATACAACCCTCGCCCGATGGTTTGGCACAGGCATTTATTTTAGGTGAAGAATTTATAGGCGATGAAAATGTATGTTTGATTTTGGGCGATAACATTTTTTACGGATATAATTTTAGAAAAATTGTGGAGGAATCGGCTAAACTTGAAGATGGAGCCATTGTTTTCGGTTATTACGTGAAAGATCCGCAGCGTTATGGTGTGGTTGAGTTTAATGAAGAAAGGAAAGTTATTTCAATAGAAGAAAAGCCGCAAAAACCTAAATCGAGTTATGCAGTAACAGGCTTGTATTTTTACTCGAACGATGTAGTAGAAAAAGCCAAAAGCCTGAAACCTTCGGCTCGCGGAGAATTGGAAATCACAGATTTGAACCGGATTTATCTTGAAGAAAACCGGTTAGATGTACAACTGCTCGGACGCGGATTTGCCTGGCTCGACACCGGAACACACGACAGTCTGCTGCAGGCTTCCAATTTTATTGCCACCATTGAACAGCGACAGGGACTTAAAGTGTCGTGCATTGAGGAAATTGCCTTTAAAAAGGGTTTCATTTCGCGCGAACAGCTTCTTGAGCTTGCAAAACCCCTGAGTAAAAATCAGTATGGCGAGTACCTTTTGCGGCTGGCTGACAGACAAATTTTATCTTATTAAGGGTTGTATGAAAATTAAAGAAACACCGTTACCGGGACTATTAATTATTGAACCTCGGGTTCATGGAGATTCCAGAGGTTACTTTTTTGAATCGTGGCAGGAAGAACGGTATAAAAAAGCGGGAATTTTTGCCGGTTTTGTTCAGGATAATGAATCGAAATCGTTACGTGGAGTTGTTCGCGGACTGCATTACCAGTTGGAACCGTGGTCGCAGGCTAAACTGGTGCGGGTAGTGCAGGGCCGGGTTTACGATGTGGCGCTCGATTTACGTAAAGGTTCGCCAACTTTTGGAAAATGGTTTGGAATGGAACTTAACGATGATTCAAAAAAACAACTGTTTATTCCACGCGGATTTGCACACGGGTTTTCTGTGTTAAGCGATACTGCCATTTTCTCCTATAAAATTGATAACGCCTATAACCGCGATTCAGAACGTGCCATAAATATTAACGATTCGGATTTGAATATCGACTGGCAATTGGATGCGGAAAATTCAATCGTTTCTGAAAAAGATTTAAACGCACCTTTATTTAAGAACGCAGAAATGAACTTTAAATTTTAAGGTTGGATGAAGGTACTGGTAACCGGAGCTTACGGACAATTGGGTAACGAGTTGAAAGAATTATCGGTGAATTATCCCGACTGGCAGTTTCTTTTTACTGATGTAGATTCGCTTGATATTACCAATGAACATGAAGTTGATGTTTTTTTTCTTGAAAACAAACCTGATTTTGTGGTGAATTGCGCGGCATACACAGCAGTTGACAAAGCTGAATCGGATGCAGAAACAGCGCGCAAAGTGAATGCTTTGGCGCCGGAAATTTTAGCCGGGACAGCGAAAAATCAAAATGCCGGGTTTATTCATATTTCTACTGATTACGTTTTTGATGGAAATTCGTTTTTGCCTTACACTGAAAATGATCCGGTTAAACCATTGGGGGTTTACGGGAAAACAAAACAGGAAGGAGAGGCGCGAAGTTTGAATGTAAATCCAAATACAATAGTTGTTCGTACATCGTGGCTTTACTCTTCGTTTGGAAATAACTTTGTGAAAACCATGCTTAAGCTCGGGCAGGAACGTGAAATGCTGAAAGTGGTTTTTGACCAGATTGGCACGCCCACTTTTGCCGGAGATTTGGCAAAAGCTATTCTTCATATTATAAAATATTGTGTTGAACAGCCGGATAAATGCAATTCCGGAATTTACCACTATTCCAACGAAGGGGTGGCCAGTTGGTACGACTTTGCCAAAGCCATTTTCGAACTGGCCCTGATGGACTGTAAAATACTTCCCGTTTTATCGGAAGAATTTCCCACTGCCGCAAAACGACCAAACTACAGTGTCTTGAATAAATCGAAAATAAAAGTTACTTTTAATCTGGAAATTCCATACTGGAAAGACAGTCTAAAAATTTGCATAAATAAACTTCAAAAGAAATAATACCATGGATAATAAAGAATTACTGAAAAAGGTTCGCGAAAAAGCGCAGGAATGGCTTTCGGATACATACGACGAAGAAACCCGGAAAGAAGTTCAACTCATGCTCGATGCAGAAGATTCAACTAAACTAATTGATTCTTTTTACAGGAATCTCGAATTTGGTACCGGCGGACTTCGCGGCATAATGGGCGCCGGAACAAACCGTGTGAACAAATACACCATTGGGGCTGCCAACCAGGGACTTTGCAACTACCTGAAGAAAAATTTTGCCGACCTGCCACAAATAAAAGTGGCCATTGGCCACGACTGCCGGAACAATAGCCGGACATTTGCCGAAAGCAGCGCCAAAGTGTTTGCCGCCAACGGAATAAAAGCTTATTTGTTTGAAGATTTAAGACCTACCCCAGAGCTTTCGTTTGCCATAAGAGAATTAGGTTGCCAGAGCGGAATAATTCTTACGGCGTCGCATAATCCAAAGGAATACAATGGTTACAAAGCCTATTGGGACGACGGTTCCCAGATTGTTGCCCCACACGATGTCAATATTGTGAACGAGGTTTCAAAGGTTAAAGTGGAAGACATAAAGTTTGACGGACCGGATGATCTGATTGAAATCATGGGCAAGGAAATGGATGAAAAGTTTTTGGAGATGGTAAAAACTGTTTCCATTTCGCCCGATGTGGTGGAGCGGCACAAAAACATGAAAATTATTTTTACACCCATTCACGGAACTACAGTAAAAATGGTGCCTGCCGCGCTTCGGAAGTTTGGCTTTACCAATATTATAAATATTCCGGAACAGGATGTGGTGAGCGGCGATTTTCCAACCGTTGTTTCGCCAAACCCTGAAGAGAAAGCCGCCATGGAAATGGCCATTAAAAAAGCTTATGAAGTAGATGCTGATTTGGTAATGGCCAGCGACCCCGATGGTGATCGCCTGGGAGTTGCTGTGAAAAACGACAAGGGAGAATACATCATTGTTAACGGCAACCAAACTGCGCTCATTTTCATTTATTATATTATTACCAAAATGAAGGAAGCCGGCAAAATGCAGGGCAATGAATTTGTTGTAAAAACTATTGTTTCCACAGAACTGATTGCAGAAATTGCACGAAAAAACAACATCGGATATTATGATGTTTACACCGGTTTTAAATTCATTGCCGAAGTGATTCGCGAACAGGAAGGAAAACAAAAATACATTGGCGGAGGTGAAGAAAGTTTCGGATTCATGCCTGCCGATTTTGTTCGCGATAAAGATGCAGTTTCTTCCTGTGCGCTGATGGCTGAAATTGCTGCCTGGGCAATCGACCAGGGGAAAACGCTTTATGAACTTCTTCAGGACATTTACCTCGAATACGGATTTTCGAAGGAAAAATTGAAATCGGTTGTTCGCCCGGGCAAAAAAGGCGCCGACGAAATTCAGCAAATGATGAGTGAATTTCGGAATAACCCGCCACGGAAATTGGGAGGTTCACCAATGGAATGGGTAAAAGACTATTCCACCCTAGTAGCTAAAAATCTGATTACAGGCGAAGAGAAAAAAATCGACCAGAAAGTAACGTCCAACGTGCTTCAGTTTTTTACACAGGACGGTACCAAAATTTCGGTGCGGCCCTCGGGAACTGAACCTAAAATCAAGTTTTATTTTGAAGTGAAAGGTGAACTGAAATCACGCGCTCAGTTTGACGAAGCTGAAAAAACAGCCGATGCCAAAATTGAAGCGATTATGAATGAGTTGGGACTTTAGCCAGACTTTTTTGTTATTTTTGAGCGAGGAAAAATCTTGATAAAATGGAAACAGTTGAAATAAGAGTAAAAAGGTCAAATTTTTTGAGATTGAAAAGAGTTTTGGAAAAGCTTGACTACCTGGAATCGTACCGTATCAAAAATAGTGATCTTGATATTGTATCCATGGTTGCAGAAAAAAGTTTGGCTGAAGAATGGAGTAGTGATGAGGATGATCGATGGGATAAACTTCTTTAAAGTAAATTCATGTTCGAACAAGGTGATATTGTTGCCGTTTCATTCCCTTTTACCAATGCATCTCAGTTTAAAAAAAGGCCTGCCCTGGTAATTTCAAACAATAGGGTTAATCAGACAGGGGATTATCTTCTTATACAGATTACATCTAAGGTAAAGAACGATGGTCTTTCTGTAAATATTGAAGATGAAGATTATTTAACCAGTGTTTTACCTTTAAAAAGTTACGTACGAATTCATAAGATTTTTCTGTTAAATGAGTCATTGATAATTAGGAAAGTCTCAAAAATTTCGTTAAAATTTAAAGAGATATTGACCCAACGAATTATTGATTTAATCGACTAAATTAAAAAAATCAGAAGATGAGAAAGACTACAATTTTTTCTATTATGTTGTTATTTGCAGCATTTGGAGTTTTTGCACAAACCGATGGGCCTATGCCGATGAAGCCCGAAATGACTGAAATCTGGGACCCGGAAGTCCCTGTTATTAAACCCGGGGCGACTCCGCTCGATGCGCCATCGGATGCCATTGTGCTGTTTGATGGTGTTGATATTGGCAGGGAGTGGACCAATGGGAACGGAGGCGAACCGGGCTGGACAGTGGAAGACGGTTGCGTTACCGTAGTAAAAGGCCAGGGAGGTATAAAAACCAAACGTGTTTTCGAAGATTTCCAGTTGCACATTGAGTGGCGTTCACCTTCTGAAGTTGTGGGAACCAGTCAGGGACGCGGCAACAGCGGCGTATTTCTGCAGGAAAGATATGAGGTGCAGGTGCTCGACAATTATGACAACCGCACTTACCGTAACGGTCAGGCCGGAAGTGTTTACAAACAACATGCGCCCCTGGTAAATGCCTGCAAAGCTCCGGGCGAATGGCAGACCTACGACATCATTTATACTGCACCCCGGTTTAACGACAACGGTACCTACTTTACTCCTCCCACCGTAACTGTTTTGCACAATGGAGTTTTGGTTCAGAATAACGTAAAAATGCGGGGCCCCACAGAATACATTGGAATTCCCGAGTACAGTGTAAAAAAACATGGGCCGGGTAGCATTTCGCTTCAGGATCATGGCAATCCGGTAAGTTTCAGAAATATCTGGATTAGAGAATTATAATTTTTTGAAAATCATTTGATAAAAAGGAACGGAGCTTTTAATTGAGCTCCGTTTTTTGTTGGATTTATTTTACTTTTTCTTTAAAAATTTTTCTGAATTTTTCCACTTTTGGTGCCACAACAAACTGGCAATAGGGTTGATTTTTATTTCGTGCAAAATAGTTATGATGGTAATCTTCGGCCAGGTAAAACGCTTCAAAAGGAGTTACTTCTGTTACAATCGGGTCATCGTAAACTTTTTCCTGTTCAAAAAGCGCAATCACTTTTTCAGCAATTTGTTTTTGTTCTTCGTTGTGGTAAAAAATGGCCGAACGGTATTGTGTACCAACATCATTTCCCTGCCGGTTCAGCGTAGTGGGATCGTGTGTTTTAAAAAACACCTCCAGGATTTCTGAAAAAGTTGTGATTTCGGGATTGAATGTAATTTGCACAACTTCGGCATGGCCTGTTCTTCCAGTGGTCACTTCGCGGTAAGCCGGATTTTTAACATGCCCCCCGCTGTATCCGGGAACCACTTTTTCAACTCCTTGCATTTCAAGGAAAACTGCTTCAGTACACCAAAAACAGCCACCACCAAGCGTTGCCAGTTCAGTTTTTTTATTTTGTTCTGAAAAATTATTCATAAACAATGTGATTAATATGAGTGTAAAAATCTTCATTTTTTAAATTTAAAACGCGAAAAAACCCTTTTTTCAAATTCCCAGGCAAACCTAAACTGTCCGAATAAGGTTCCGATAACCATAAACAGGATTTGGTATGCAGGAACGATTATCAGCACATAAAGCGGAACTTTAATCCATAAACTTGTATCAGTTGTAATTCCGAGCCACTCGAAAACAAATTTTCTAACAACCAATGATGCACTTCCGGTTACTGAAAAGATTACAAGAATTAAAACCAATTGTAAGTTGCTTTTGATGTTCCACTTTTCTTTTAACTTTTTCAACATGAATTATTATTCAAATTCTCAATGGTAATAACAACAAAAGCCAGTGCTTGTTTTACATGCTTTAAACATTAACTGCTTTTTTACGGCTGATGATTGCACTGTAATATGCAATAATCATAAATGCGACAGCAGGCACCCAAAAGGCCAGTTTTATACTGCCCGACTGGTCGGAAACGATTCCCTGAATTTGCGTTAAAACCGCTGCACCGGCAATGGCCATAATCATTCCGGCCCCACCAATTTTTGTGTCTTTCCCAAGTCCGGAAATGCCAAGTCCGTAAATGGTTGGGAACATCAGCGACATACAACCCGAAATACAAACCAGTGCGTAAATGCCAATCCAACCCTCTCCGTAAATAGTTATCAGGCTGAATATCAAAGCTAAAATCGACAGGGTTGTTAACAGTGTGCGCGGTTTAAAATATTTCATCAACCAGGTGAAGGTGAACCGCCCGATTACAAATAGTATCAAAGAAATTATGTAGTAGGTTGCACCGGCCTGCTCGGCAGTTCGTGGTAAAAAAGCTTTAACTCCCAGCATTTCGGTGATATTATAAAATCCGGCTGCAAGTGGTTCGATGTTTCTCAACCGTGAAATGATTTGTTCAGGTGGGGCATTTTTCCCAAATTCTGCAACAACAGTATCCAATTGCATTTGTTGCATCACATACCTGATGATAAACGACCAGACGGCAATTTGTGCTCCCACATAAAAGAACTGGGCAATTACGCCCCAAACGTAGTTTTTATTTTTCATTAACCTGCGGAATGTACCGCCGAAATCCAGTTTTTTGTCTTCCTCTTTTGCATAAGGCATTTTGGTAAAATAAATAGCCAGTAAAATCACTACCATAACCAGACCAAGAGCTACATACGTGGTGGTAACGGCACTCAGTTCAGTTCCCTGAATTTTTATCAGTTCTTCCACAGGCAGGGCTGCCCGCTCTTCGGCACTGAGCGTATTTAACTGCGACAACACAAAAATCTGGCTCAGCACTACGCCGGTAATGGCGCCAAACGGATTAAACGACTGTGCAAAATTTAACCGTTGTGTTCCGGTTTGTTCCGGCCCAATGGCATAAACGTACGAATTGGCCGAGGTTTCGAGAATGGAAAGGCCTGCAAAAAGAATAACCAGAGCCAGCAGAAACATTAAAAAACTGATGTTAATGTTTACCCCGGCCAGCAGCATGGCAGGATAAAACATAAAAGTTCCGGTGGAGTACAGTCCAAGTCCTGCCAGAACTCCCGATTTATAGGTGTATTTTTTTATGAACAACGCTGCCGGAATGGCAAACCCTCCGTATCCAAACAGGTAACACGCCAACTGTATCCAGGCGGTTTTGGAGTCCGTCAGGCTCATAATCCGTTTGAATGCAGCCAGCATGGTGTCGGTTAAATTGTTGGGAATGGCCCATGCAAAAAACAGGGACGTTAACAAAATAAATGGCCACACAATTCCCCTGGGTATTATTCTATGGTTTTCCATGTGAAATTTCTGATTGCTTTAGAAACTGCTTTTTAAAAATTAATTTTCCGTTCTGTTCAGTTTATTAGTTTACTTCAAGTTTCTCCCATTCCGGCAGTTTTGGAAATTTGCCGTGTGGTTCGGCCTGGTACCAGAACGCCACCGAAGAGATATCTGATTTTTGCGGAAGATACCTTCCTCCGTGTCGCCAGCCCAAATCCTGAATGGTTACTTTTAAATCTTTTTCAAACCGAATGGGATCAAGAATATGCCACCGGTAAAGGCCAAACCGTTGCTGCGATTTGTATGCACCGTCGGGTTTGATAACCTGGTGCAAACCGGCATAAGGAGTATTGAAAACGGTGTATTGACCGCCCCTGTCGAAATTGTACGAACCGCAGAAATAATCTTCTGTACCTGTTCCGCAAATGGTTGGGAATTTGGTGTCTCCATCCATAAAAAACTTTATTTCACCCTCGCCCCACCATCCGTTTTTGTTAACTCCCCAGGCCATGTAAAGACCGACAAATTGGCCTTTGCCTTTAATGTTTTCAACAACAGTATAATCTGAAGTTTCATTAGGGTTTGTCCGGCGGAACTGAGCATGAAAATAAGCCGCATCATCGGGAAAATCAGTCAGGGTATAATCAATCTGGTAATAGAGCCTCATTTCGTCCTGGTCGTTTATATTTTCCATGGTAATTTTGCATTTTTTGTGGAAAGGCATTTGCCAGTAACAATTAAAAGCACTGCCCGGATTTACACAAATGGCCAGCGAACTGAGTGGTGCATATTCATTCCAGCCCATGGCAAAAAAATCGCCCACCGGCACCTCCACCGATGGTGTTTCCTCATCGTCCCAGTAAAACCGGAGGATGGAAAACCGCCAGTTTCCGGTAGGTGTCATCCAAATATGCTGAATAGCTCCAGGGCCTTCAATTTCAGCCAGCGTAAATGTTTCGCCGGGTTTTATGCGAATAAACGGATTAACTTTCCAGCCTTGCCCCAAATCGCGGGCTGCATTTGTAGCATTGGCCGTATTAACCGGAGCATCGGGGTCGGGAATGGCCATTCCACCTTTGCCTTTTTCACCTGTAAAATTTTCGGGACTGATAGAACGGGTTTTGGCGTCAGACATACGGAACAGGTTTCCCATATTCATGTTCAGACCGTTAAAATCTGACTGGGCAAATAACGGAGTGGCTGCAAGAAAAGCCATCATCAGGAAAATAGTTTTTTTCATGGTTATGCAGTTTTAATGTAACAATGAAGCTAAATTAAAACTTTTTGCAGTTTCAGGTTGAATTTTTTGCGATTTAGTTTACCACAAACTTTGATGTTTATTTTGGCTTAGCCAGAATTTAAATCTGGTGGGTTTGAAAAATAATAAAACCATAAACGGCAAACCTGATTAAACGAAAGACGGCATATCTCAGAAAACGCATTGAGGGGTAACCCGCTGACCCCACCATTAAACAAATGGCTGACCAGGGCAGGGGAGTAAGGGCCGCCACTATGATAAGAAAAATTCCGTATTTTTTTAACTGGGGCCACCACGTTTTCAGGTATTTAATGCGTACATATCTGAATGTGACTTTTTTATAAATGAATTGTCCGATCAAAAAAGTTACATATCCAAGTGCATACGACACTACTGCTAAAAAGGCAACGGTTAGTGTATAATTGATTACTCCACCCTTGTTGAAAGCCCAAATCATAAATAGTTCGGGAGGAATTATTCCAAAGAAAAACTCAGACGCAAAATAGATTAGGTAAATGATAAGTGGTTGGGCATAAAATTG
The DNA here is from genome assembly GCF_041687215.1 of Mariniphaga sp. Taxonomy (NCBI): domain Bacteria; kingdom Pseudomonadati; phylum Bacteroidota; class Bacteroidia; order Marinilabiliales; family Prolixibacteraceae; genus Mariniphaga; species Mariniphaga sp. The sequence continues at coordinate 35,994 of NZ_JAWLCI010000020.1, read as the reverse complement.
TTCAACCCATGCATCCGGTGCTCTTGAGATAACAATTTCTTCGAAAAAAAAGTAAATACCCAGAATAACTGCAAGCCAGACTATTCCGCGTAGAAAGTTTTTTAAAAGAAATTGCATTCTCGAACTGAGTCTCATCGTTTTCAATGGTTTTATGAAACAGGGCGAAAAATACAACAAATTTTATTTCCAAAGGTTTTTTAGAGCCAAAATCAGACTTTATTCCCAATCAGTTTGCAATACATAATTAGCCACATCGGTAAGCTGTTTCTCTGTAAAATGCGGGAAACCAGCCATTGGAGGATAGTCCATCCGTTTTCTTCCGGGTTCTTTTATCCATTGTTTAAGCGCTTCAATATCATTTGTGTAAACCGGGGCGGCCTCTGCCATTGCCGGGCCAATCAGCCGCGTTGCAGGTGCGTGGCAAATGGCGCAGTTGGTTTGAAAAATATCCTGTCCGGGTGTGAATGAACCTGCTTCTGATTCTACCTGCGGCAATAAAAGGTTTTCATGCGCCTGCCTCACAGCTTCCCAATGGGCTGCCGTGCGTTCGGCCATCATTTCCTTGTGTGTTGACAGGGCGCTTTCGCGATACATGTGGCGGCCTGTTCCCATAAAGGCAACCAAAAAAGTAAACAATCCCAAAACCCAGTAGAATCGTTTGCCTGGAATATTACTGGCTTCACTGATCATTTTCCAAAGCTGGTACAAAATGATTGCTGCAATGGTTGCTCCGGCCAGAATCACCCAAAACAGTCCCCAGGTTACGCCCTTGCCCGGCAAGGTTAAAAACAACAACGGACCGAAAATGAATTGCGAACCTGTAGCTACAAGTACCAGGTTCACCATCTGTTTTTTGATTTCGCTTTTTAAAAGGGTTTCAAATTTGCCTTCCGTTGTAAATCCTCTGCGCCCGAACCAAAATGCCAGAAATAATCCTGTTATAGCCATACTAGCCGTTATAAAATGAAAATAGCGCGGGAAAACGTTGGGCAGGGTGAGTGCATCAAAAAATCCCTTAATTTCTCCCCATTTTTCAGGGAAAAGCATCAGATTAATGTTGGTGAGGAAGATAAAGGGAATGAGCAGAAAGCTGAATACTCCGATTCCCAAAATTCCAAGATGTACAGGTTTGTTGTCCGCCAAGCGGTCCCATGAATATTTGTGCAGATAAAGCAGAAGAAAAGATACAGCTACCCAGGGAACCACTGAAATCCAGATGTTTCCGGTCAGTGCGTTTGAGGAATAAAAATACAGTGTGTAAAGCACATTAATAGACAATAGCGGAGCAACACCCAATACCACTGCCAGACTTTTATTTACCGTAATTGTCGCAGCAATTTCACGGGCCAGGTTATCGTAGTCTTTATTTTTTTGACCCTTCAGTTCGTACCAAAAGGTAAGCACGCTTCCGCCAATCATCAGGTTAATGAACAGAATGTGTAACAAAAAGGAAAAAACCAAAATAATAACCAGCAACCACTCCGGTAATGGCATTGGCAGAGGAATATCTTTCGGAACAGGTATCTGATTTAAAACAGTAAGTATCATTTTTTTTGGTTTTAAGCAGGTTAGAATTTTATTTCTTTTACATCGACTCCCTTAATCTGAGGCCCTTCCAGCGTTTTTGGCCGTTTTTGCTGTTCGGCAAGGTATGCGGCCAGTGCATCCAGTTCGTCATCGTTTCCGGGGAATGGCGGCATGTAATATCTTACGTTGTGCATATTTTTCATATATACCTTCATGGCTTCTTCGTTCAGCGGATTTTCAGTACCGTACATCCGCTCGAATTTACGCACCACCGAACTAATGCCGTGCGTGGTGTGGCAACGGGTACAGGCCAGGGTAAAAACAGCCTCGCCGGCAGCTACCTTGTTTTCTTCTGTAACCTCGGAAAATTCTGTGTAAGGCGAATGTTTCAAAATTCCGGTTTGCTGATACAACGGGTATTCATCCACTAAAATTCCATTGGCATACATGTATTCGCCAATTACATAAGGTTTTCGTATAAATTCCCGAATTCTTTCAAAAGTACCGAGAAACAGAAACGAAGCAATTACCGGGATAATCAGCAGGTGTTTAGGTAACCTGCGGGGTGAAAAGGTGCCTAAAATACCAACGGAAAATCCGATGGCAATTACTACAATCATAACGGTTAACAGCGAACTGTACCAATCCTGAAACTGCTGGGTGCCGAATGCTACAGGCAAGTTTCCAATCATTGCGCGCGGAATGTGCCAGTAATACAAAAATGCACCCGATGCGGCAACAGGCATCCATAACAAAATCCAGAACGAAATGTATTTCAGGATATTGGTTTTCCATTTATTCTGTTTTTTTAGAGCATAAGCTACAAACATTAACGCTACGGTGCCGGCCATCATCATGGCAACAGGGGTGCGGAAAACAAGTTGCGGCAAATAAAGCGGGTTTAAAAATCCGGTTACAAGCGATTTCTTTTCAATCCAACTGCCCGGGTCCATCATAAATGCGAGGATGCCTACAATTATGGCCATGGTAAGCCAGGAGAAAATGCTGAGCCACACCCCGAAAAGAATATGCTGTCTTTTGCGTTTGGGCGATTCGTTTGATTTTTTCCAGGTGAGGAAATAAATCATGATGAAAACTACTTCAAGCACAAAAATGATCCACTCGGTAAACCAGGCGAAGTAAAACACCCGGATGAGGCTACCGAGCGATGCCGGGTTGGCCAGCGACGCTGCAAACCATATTCCGACTCCAGTGAGTGCACCCACAGTTGTGGTAATCACAAACGCAAAAAACATGAGCTTACGGGCTGTTTCGTCCCAGGCTTTACCTTCATCGGGTTTGGTTTTTCTTTTCAGGTAACCTCTGAATTCCAGAATTGTTACCAATGGTGCAAAACCCACGGCCAGTGCATGGTTGATTATAACGTGCAGAATGGCAATAACAGCAACCAACATACGGTTGCCCATAAAATCGAGATGAAACAACGGAAAATCCATGATTCCTGGTTTTTTTATTTTCCGAAAAATAGGAATAATTCTTTTTGGTTCTCCTGACAAATGAACAAAAAACCGGAATAAAATTAGATTGGCCTATGCAAACGCAATTAGCCTCTGTGCCTTATCTTCTTTTTTGTAACTTTACAAGCTAAACCAAAAGTTATGCACGAAGCATTTACACTTACAACTCCGGCCCTTTTATTTTCAGCGGTTTCGCTGATTTTGCTGGCCTACACCAACCGGTTTATTGCCTATACCGGCGTGGTGCGTAATCTTTACAAACAATATAAAGAGAATCCAACCTCGGTACTGAAAGGGCAAATCAATAACCTGCGTAAACGGCTTTACCTTATCCGTACTATGCAACTGTTTGGCGTTTTCAGTCTGTTTTTGTGTGTGGCCACCATGTTGCTTCTTTTTGTGAGTTATTTGCTGGTTGCAGCTTATTTTTTCGGGGCAGCACTTTTGCTGCTTTGTGCATCGCTGGCCCTCTCCATTTGGGAAATACAAATTTCGGTAAAAGCGCTTGAGCTGCATTTGAGTAATATGGAGGAGTAAGTTAAAGTGTATCATACTGTCGAAATCTCTTTAATTTAAAGGCAGGTCAATTATTTCGAGCACCTGGAATTTTATTTTCAAGCTTCATTTTACATATTTAACCTCTGAACTCGAAACAATACTCCCGTCTTCCAACTCCCGACTTCCGACTCCTCCTCCCCCACTTTATTTAACCTTATCCTCTCCCCTTTTTAGGGGAGATGTCCGGCGTAGGATTTGCGGGAAGGCATGGACAGTGGAGTGCAACATCAAACATTCCTTATTCTCTCCCCTATACTTTTTTGTCACCTTAAATTATGAAAGGACAGTCTTCCAACTTCCAACTTCCCTCTTCGGTCTTCCGACTGGACTTCCGACTTCCAACTTCCGACTTCCCTCTTCCAACTTCCCTCTTCTTCACTTCTTCACCTCCATCGGAAACGCCTTCGTTTCTTCACCGGTATAAAGACTGATGTGCGGGAAAGGAATTTCAATACCTTCGCGGTTAAAAGCTTCTTTAATTTCGCGGAAAACAGAATTTTTTACCTGAAGGTAGTTTTCACGGATGGTCCACACACCAAGTTGAATGTCGATTCCGCTGGCTCCAAATGCCTGGAAAATAATAATCGGTTCCGGTTCGTCCAAACAAAGCGGATTTTGTCTGGCAACCTCCTCGAGAATACTTTTTACTTTGCCCAAATCTTCTTTGTAGGCAACACTTACAATAACATCCATCCTGCGAATGGGAAACCGGGTTACATTGATTAACTCGGTGCTGATAACCGTTTGATTAGGGATTCGAATCAAGAGGTTGTCGAATGTTCTTATTTTTATGGAAAGCAAATCGATGCTGTAAACGGTGCCGGTTTTGTCGCCGATTCTGATGACATCGCCAATTTCAAACGATTTTTCCGACACCAGAAAAAAACCGCTAATGATGTTTCCAATACTGGTTTGCGAGGCGATACCCACAACAAGGCCAATTACACCAGCAGCTCCAAAAATGGGTGCCAAGCTAATTTCCAGTTCCGAAATTACAATCAGCACCAAAATGATAAATCCCGTGTATTGAACAGCCCGGTCAATAATCATTTTGCGCTGCCGCGACCATTTCAGTGGCAATATTTTTTTTACAAGAAAGGCAATGAAATAAATAACAGCAATTCCCACTGCCAAAATAACAGCAATCCGTATGATTTTTTCAAGGGTTGCTGCAGTAAAAAAGTCTGACCATTCGATGTTCATATTTCCTGTTTATATAGGTTTTTAATGAAATGAAAATTCATTTTCAGCAGGTTTCTGGTACTTTCGCTGCGTGGTTTGGTAACCAGTTCTGCCTTTTCACCATGAAATGATTTGGAATAATGGTAGGTTGCCGAGCTAATTACCTCCTTTCCCCTGTATTCAACAAGCAACTGACTGGTGATAATATTTTCTTTGTTTTGATACAATCCCATATTTTCCACCCTGATGATGAGTCTCTCTACCTCGAGAACGCCGTGAGAGTTATTATGGATGGTTACCGGACAAATGCTCTCGAAAGGCGAGAATACTGCTTCTTCCATTGTCATGAAAAAACCGCTTCCGATGGAAAAAGCCGGTTCGCCATCGAATGGCTCGCCAAACCATGTATCGGAAAGACGCTGGGTGGGAAATTCTTTCAAAAGGTTTTCAGGAATTATTTTCGAAAAATATACCTGAATGGTTAAAGGGATTTTTAAAAAGAAAGTGAGTTTTTGCCCGGGTGATACGTGAAGTTTACTGCCTTTAAATAGCAGGGGTTTTTCAGGAAGCGCAGGAACAATGAGAAGTGAGTTTGATTTACCGGTTTGAAAATATTCACCCTGCTCAAAATCCGGTTTTTCAGTGTCATCACCGGAAAAAAAATCTGGAAATAAAAGAATCCATCCCTCATTTTTACGTTGAGCTCCCAGGGTAAATCGTTCGCCGGAAAACAGGCGGTGTTCATCAGGTTTAAACTGGTGTTTTCCAAAAATTGCGTTATCAGGCATTTCAGTCAATATTAAAATTGTGCCCATAAAATTAAAAAAATGCACCAACTAATGGCTGTGCGAATCATAAAAAAAGAGACCGGTGGGGTTTTTCCACCGGTCTCTTCACTTTTCAGGAATGTTGATTCCGCTTATTCAACCTTCTTTCCCCCTACATTAATGTCCAGTGATTTGGTTATTTTTCCAATGTTTTCAGGGTCGATGACTCCACTGATGCTGATAAGCGCATTATCGTCGCCGCCAACTACCAGAATCAGATCAGAAAATTTTCCGTTGCCGCCGTCTTTCGCCAGAAAACGCACTACTTCGCTGGCTTCGGTAACCTCCATCAGCACTTCGTATTCGTTGTTTTTGAAAAAACCGTCTGTTTCCAGCTCTTTGTAAAAGTCCAGCTTCCCGGTAATTTCTTCATTGTCAACCGAAAGAATTCGTATGCCGGTTAGTTTTGATAACACATCGTCGGCTGCTTTATCTCCGGTTTCCATTTGACTGGCAAATCCCAGTAATTTTCCCGAAATATTTACTGTGGTAAAGCCCTCTTTGTTGGCATATTTTTCAAACAACCTTTCAACGGGCGATTTTTGTGCAAGTACTGCCATCGGCAATACAACTGCAAGAATTAAGATTAATCGTTTCATGGCATTCCATTTTAAATTTTTAAGTTTCAATTTTTTCACTCCTTCTTTTTTCATTTTTATTTTCTCTAATCAAACTGCAACTGTCCATTTCAACTGTCCATTGCGACTGTCCACTGCGACTGTGACTGTGACTGTTCACTGTCCTCCTCTCATATTTTCGATCTTTTCCAAATATTCATTTACCGGTTTCACTCCTTTTTGCATGGGTTCCTTAGCTGTTTCCAGCTTGTCGAAATTTGCCAGGCCAGCCAGTCCTTTGTTGTATTTTTCCGAAACATATCCGAGCGTTTGTTCGGCGTAGGCATAAGCTAATTCCGGATTGTCGAACGTATCTTTAAACGGTTCTTTTTCATGCTGGTAGAAAAGCACTCCGCCAATCACAATAATTATGGAGGCTGCAATTCCGGTAACCATTTGCCACAGCCAGCGTTTATTCGTAGTTTTATCCGGTTCATTTTTCAGAATGAAATCCATGATTTCCACTTCAAGTTCTTCATCTCTTCCGGTTTCAGAAAGCGCTGAAATCCCACTGAAAAACCCTTCATATTCCTTCAATTCATCTGCTACGTTTTCAGACTGAAAATATTTTTCCAGTAGCCGTTCTTCGGCCAGTGTGCTTTCGCCGTTAAAATAGCGTTGCAGCAATTGTTTTATTTCTTTCGTTTCCATTTGAATTCAATTTTAAAAATTCATCGCGTACTTTTTTTCTTGCCCTCGACAGGTTTACCCTGATGGCATTTACCTGTAATCCTGTTTGTTCTGCAATTTCTTCGTACTCCAGTTGTTCTATATCGCGTAAGTGCATTACTTTTTGCTGAATTTCAGGCAATTGTTCAATCAATGTTTTTACCTGTCCGGCAGCTTCGCTTAATTCAATTTGTGAATGAACATCAATGGTTTCCTGTTTCATTTTGCGGTCGGTTTCTGCATCAATGGGCACCACTTTGTTTGCCCTTAAAATATCGAGGCATCGGTTCCGGGTCATCCGCATGGCAAAAGCTTCCATATTTTCAATCTCGTCCAGTTCTTCCTTTTTTTGCCAAAGTTTCAGAAATACATCCTGTACCACATCTTTGGCTTCGTCCTCGTCTTTCAGAAAGTGGACCGCAAACCGGAGCAACTTTTTGCTCACTGGCAGAACCCTCGTTTTGAAATCACTGTCAACCATTTGTTTTGCTGTTTCTCGCTGCTTTTTTAGCAGGTTTTCAAAGTTAAGACGCAGGGGGGTAAAATTTATTACATCGAAAGATTTTTTTTTTGATCCCTCCGCATCCTTTTCAATGCACTTCACGCAAAATTTTATTATTTTAAGCGAATTTAAAACCGTAATATATGGACAGAAGATCATTTATTCAAAAAGCGTCAGTCAGTACCGCCGGAATGGTAACGGCTTTTCACATTCCTGCTTTTGCCCAAAACCGGAAGATTAAAATCGGGTTAATTGGTGCAGGCTGGTATGGTATGGTGGTAGCCAAGGCTGCCCTGAAAGTAGGTGGAGTTGAACTTGTTGCCGTTTGCGACGTTGATTCCGAACACCTGAAAAGCAGCGCTGCCGAACTCGTGTCGCTTCAGGGAAACCGTCCCAAAGAATTTAAAGACTACCGTGAATTGCTCGATATGAAAGGCCTGGAAGCAGTGATAATTGGAACCCCGCCACAATGGCATGCAATGCAGTTTGTGGCGGCCTGCGAAAAAGGACTCGATATTTTCTGTGAAAAACCGCTGGCCTACGATGTGGAAGAAGGGAAAGCCATGATTATGGCCGTGGAAAAAGCCGGAAACATTGTGCAAATTGGTTTTCAACGGCGACAAAGTGCGGCATTTCAAAAAGCCAAAGAACTGATTCAGGATGGAACCACGGGAAAAATTCATCAGATTGGCGCACAGATTCATTACAATCCGGTACATGAAGACACCACCATTCAGGACCCGCCGGCTTCGCTCGACTGGGATACCTGGTGCGGACCGGCACCCAAACTTCCTTACCGGCCAAGCATCGGACATAAAGCCTGGCGCCTGGAAAAAGAATACGGTAACGGCCATCTGGTTGACTGGGGCATTCATCACATCGACATCATCCGCACGATTATGGGAATGGAAATTCCGAAGTCGTTTCAAACATACGGGGAGATGGAAATTTTGAAAGACAAAATTACCACACCCGACACGCTGAATGCTACGATGCTTTTTGAAGAATGTCCGGTAATCTGGCAGCACAGGTTGTGGGGAAGCGGCGACTTGAATCCGCAGTTTAACAACGGGGTTTTCTTTTACGGCGAAAAAGCCACCCTGTTTGCATCCGACAACAAGCTGGTTTTGATGCCTGCCGGAAGAAACCAGAGTCCGCAGGAAATGGATGTTCCAACAACCGATATGCAGGAAAAACATGTGGCCGATTTTATTAACGCAGTAAAGGCAAAAGATAAGCGGTTACTGAGCTGCACCACCGAAGACGCCTGGAAATCGACCACAACGGTTCAACTGGCTACAGCCGCTTATTATATCGGCAGCGAAATAAAATGGGATGCTGTTTCCAAAACGGTCACAAACAATCCGGCGGCAGCAAAATTGCTGGCCCGAAATTACAGAAACGGATATCAAAGACCATCTTAAAGAATTAATATTCTTTAGTGTCAGTATGAGCGTAGTCGAAGACGTCATGAAACACACTTCAACTACGCTCAGTGTGACATCAGATTTAATACTTATAAGATGGATAAAAAATTGGAATTGTACTATAAATTATTTAAAATGAAAATATTAAGTATTGCTTTTTTCTTATTGATTTCTTTTACAGCTTTTTCACAAAAAGGCAACATCATAGCAAAGAATGCTGAGATAGAAAAAGCCGGAACAGGTTTTGCATTTACCGAAGGCCCTGCGGTTGCGCCTGACGGGAAAGTCTATTTTACCGATCAGCCCAACGACCGCATCTATGTGTGGGACGAAAAAGACGGTGTTTCATTGTGGCTGGAAGGTACACGCCGCTCCAACGGCATGTATTTCAATTCCAAAGGTCAATTGGTTACCTGTGCCGATTTGTACAACCAGCTCGGTTATTTCGATGAAAACAAGGAGTTTCACCTCATTCACGAAGGATACAACGGAAAGCTGCTCAACGCACCCAACGATTTGTGGATTGCACCCAATGGCGGCATTTATTTTTCCGATCCATATTACCACCGGAAATGGTGGAAAGAGGGCAGGACCCAGGAGCAGGACGTAAAGGGAGTTTACTACCTGAACCCGGAAGGTAAAATTACACGGGTTATCGACGATTTTGTTCAGCCAAACGGTCTAATTGGAACTCCTGACGGGAATACTTTGTACGCCGCTGATATCAACGATAAAAAAATCTGGAAGTACGACATTCAATCTGATGGCACACTGGCCAACAAAACATTTTTTGCTCCTCATGGGTCCGACGGCATGACCCTCGACAACAAAGGAAATGTGTATCTCACATCGAAGAAAGTCTGGGTTTATTCTCCTAAAGGTGAACTGGTTCAGGGAATTGAATTTCCCGAAAGTCCGGCGAATATCTGTTTTGGAGGCAAAAAGCGAAAAACACTTTTTGTTACGGCACGAACATCAGTTTACACATTGAAAATGAAAGTGAAAGGAGTGGACTAGATGATTAAAATCGTTGTGGTTGGTTTTGGGTTTATGGGAAAAACCCATACCGGGAATATTCTGAAAAATCCCAATGCGCAATTGGTCGCCATCGTGGACAAAAACACAGAAAACATTCAAAAAAATCTAAAAGATGAATCGGGAAATTTTTCAACTGATTCTTTTGGGGAAGAAGAACTGTTGAAAGTGAATATTTATGCCGATTTTGCAGAATGCCTGGAAGCCGAAAAACCAGACGCCTGTGTAATTGCTGTGCATACCAATCTGCATGTTGAAATGGCAAAACTGGCACTCGAATCCGGATGCCATGTTTTTCTGGAAAAACCGTTTACACTTGACATCAAGGAGGGAGAAAAGCTTATTGATTTAGCTCGTGCAAAAAACAGAATTTTAATGATTGGCCACGTGGTAAGGTTTATGCCGGCCTACCAAACGCTAAAAAGCTGGATTGACACAGAAGAATTTGGTAAGCTGGAATTTTTATCCCTGGCCCGTTTTTCGGGTGTACCGGCCTGGGGTCAGTGGAAAGACAAACAAAAAGATTTCGGTTCATCGGGCGGCGCTCTGTTCGACCTGGTGATTCACGACATCGATTTTGCCCAGTGGGTTTGCGGCGTTCCCGACGAAATCAGCGCCAGTTGCCTGCCTGGCAAACTCAGCAATCACGATTATGTTTCGGCACTTTGGAGTTACAGCAAGAAGAATCTGCACGTAAAAATTGAAGGCGGAAATACCTTCCACACTGCTTATCCGTTTCAGGCCTCATTTTCGGCAAGGTTCGAAAATGCCAGCGTTCTTTATTATCCCAAAGACCCGGAAAACATCATCGTTACAACCGATACCGAAACCACCTTAATCCCTGCCGGCGATGCCAATAATGGATTTTCAGAAGAACTGGACTATTTTGTTTCATGCATTGCAAAAAATAAACAGCCTGAAAAGTGCACACCGCAATCGGCATTGGAAAGTATAAAAATTTGTCACCGGCACGTGAAACCGTTTTGAATTCGAATAAATTGAACCTATATTTGGCACTTTCTAACTGAATGAAGCCGAACAAAAAAATATGGGATGACTTCCGCAAAGGCGAAAATTACGCCCTTTCCCATATCTATTTTCAGCATGTTCAAATGCTTTACCGGTATGGAAAAAAGTTTTCGCAGGACGACGAATTAATAAAAGATACCATTCAGGATTTGTTCTTCGACCTCATCCGTACCCGCAAAAATCTCGGAGAAACCGATAACATTTGTTTTTACCTGATGGCCTCATTTCGCCGGAAACTGGCAAAAAGTGGCAATAAAAAAATCCCGCTGGAATATTCCGGTGACGAGGATTTTGCAGCCGAAATTGTCTATTCTGCCGAGCATGACCTTATTGATAAAGAAGAATTTACACAACGCGAACAGGCAGTTAAAAAAGCACTGGCCGGGCTCAGCCCAAAACAACGGGAAATTCTTTACTATAAGTTTACCTGCAATTTCGAATACGATCAGATTTGTGAAATAATGAAACTGCAGTACGATTCGGCCCGGAAACAGGTCTCGCGAGCCCTGAAGGCCATGAAAGAAATTCTCTCCGGTTCGGACCTGTTTCTCTTCTTTTTGGGTATTCTTTCTGACAGAAATGATTTTCCCGCAGATTCCGCAGATTAACGCAAATGTTTTATGGATTCAAAGAAGGACTCGCTCCGAGCAATTGCCTGCGTTTCATCAAGGCTTCATCCCCCTTTGAACGTTTTTAAAATCTTGAAGCACAATGCTTTATTCAAAGGGGGTTTGGGGGATTGGAAGCACAAAAAATTTGTTATGGTTTATTCGTTTTTAATTGCGTTTACCAATATTAATAAATGAATTTATAAAAATCGGATAGTTCTAAATCCCCCTTTAGTTCCCCCTTTGGAATTCATAAATCATTTTTCATGGCAAAATAAGCATCCAAGGGGGACTGGCTCCGAATAACCACCTGCGTTTCATCATCGCTTTGTCCCCCTTTGCCTGTTAATAAAATCAGATAGCACATTGTCATATGCAATGGGGGATTTCAGGGGGATTTAAAGCAAATAATACATAAAAAATCAAATCTTAAACCATAAAATTTTTTCGAATATCCATCTTCATTTTTTTATTTCTGGTACTGAATCCCCCTATAATCCCCCTTTGGAAATCATAAATCGTTTTCCACCACAAAATAGCATCCAAAGGGGGATGTGCTCCGAATAACCACCTGCGTTTCATCAACGCTTTGTCCCCCTTTGCCTGTTAATAAAATCAGATAGCACATTGTCATATGCAAAGGGGGATTTCAGGGGGATTGGAACCACAAAAAACAATAGGAATCCCAAACTTACCGCTTCTTTTTTGTCCACAAAACTCCAATTCCCGGCTTTCTCTAAAAAAGGGTAGTGTTCTGCCCGAAATCATAGTTTAGGTTAGTTGGAAACAGCGCTCTTTTTAATAGGAGCGCTTTTCTTTTTTCGAAGCATAAATTTCCAATTTTTACCAACGGTTCATTGAAACCTCTTCATCCCCCTTTGATTGCTGATTTTCTATTGGAATTTATTGCTCAATATCAAAAGGGGGATTCAGGGGGATTATAAAATTCAAAATTCATTTTTAAAAAATTTTTAAGATTTTTTGTCCACAAAAAATCAAAACCTGCCTTTCTTTTATTATAGACAACCAAAAATTTGAATGAAACCAGAATTTTTTAAATACAACCTGGAACAACTCCTCGAAGAAAAATCCTTCATTTCGTGGGTATTAAATCAGGAAAACAATACAGAATGGGAGCGTTTTGTGGAATCCAATCCCGGATTTCGTTCCAAAGCCAAAAAAGCCCGCGAGATAATACACATGCTGCAGGACCGTTACGAGGTACTCGATGAAAACTCCGTTCTGGAAATCTGGAAAAACATCGATAAATATGAACAACAATACAAGCAAAAAATAAGAAGATTGAAGATCAGAAGAAGGCTCAGTTGGGCTGCTTCGGTTTTGCTTGTTGTTTCGCTGGGTACGTTTGGTTACCTGTATTTAAATGAAAAGGACCAGGGCTATCAGTTTGTTACTTCAGATTTACAACAAAACAGCAAAGCCCGGATGGTACTCTCCACAGGAGAGGAAATTGCACTGAAAAAAGACAACTCTACCATAGCGCTGAACGATGCCGCCAGTCAGGTAACGGTAAACGACAGTATTGTCAATTTATCGGAACAAACAGGCACCGGGCAGCAAACGGCGCAGATGAATGAGGTAATTATTCCTTATGGAAAAAAGACGGAACTGTTACTGGCCGACGGCACAAAAGTGTGGTTAAACGCAGGCAGCCGGTTGGCTTTTCCATCAAAATTTACGAAAAACACCCGCGAAATTTACCTTGAGGGTGAAGCCTGTTTTCTGGTAGCAAAAAATGAAAACCAGCCTTTTATAGTAAAAACCGGAGGATTGGATGTGAAAGTATTGGGAACCCACTTTAATGTGTCGGCATACTCCAAAGATGCGACCATTGAAACCGTTTTGCTTGAAGGAAGCGTTGCCGTGCAAAAACCAAAAGCTTTCGGGCTCGGGAAAACGGAAGTTGTTTTAAAACCCAGCCAAAAAGCCAGTTTTCAAAAAGAAGAAAGCGAATTTACGGTTACCGACGAAGTTGATGTTGATTTGTACGTCGCCTGGACTTACGGCTGGCTGAAATACGACAAGGAAAGCCTTCTGTCGGTGCTGCGAAAAGTGGAACGCTACTACAATGTAGAAATTCAATTGCCGGCTAATTATCCCGGCGACGATTTAATCACCGGAAAGCTCGACTTGAAAGAATCGCTGGATGCCGTTATGGTGGTGTTGGCCGATGCTTCGCGGTTTGAATTCCGGATAAACGAAAATAAAGTATTTATTGAAAAGAAAATGGAAGAATTGAGACGACGATAATGGATCAATAAAAAAAGAAAACCGGAAGGCGTGCAGGCCCACCGGCTTTCGGATAAATTAAAATAGTGTTTAATCTAAACGATGTAAAGGTATGAAAAAACTTTGTATGTTATTTTGCTTCTCACGTGGAAGCAAGTTTAAAATTAGTTTAAAAATGAAACTACTGGCCTTTTTAATGTTTGCGGTACTGGCTGTTTCGGCAGCCGACAGTTACTCCCAGGCTGCCAAATTCAGTTTAAAACTGAAAGATGCAACCGTGAGGGAGGTATTCGATCACATTGAAGACAACAGTGAATTCATTCTGTTGTATAACGAAAAATGGGTGGACGTAAACCGCCGGGTGGACATTAACGTAAAAAACGGAACGGTGGAAAAAGTGCTCGACCAAACGTTTAAAGGAACCCGGAATGTGTACAAAATTTACGACCGGCAGATTGTTATACTAGAGAACAAAAATGCCGAAGTTCCAATAAATATTCAGAATAAAATTAAAAATCCAAATATTACTGAACAACAACCAAATATTATTAAAGGGAAAGTGACAGACTCGGATGGTTTGCCACTCCCGGGGGTAACCATTACAATTGTTGGTACAACAAAAGGAGTTATCACTGACAATGATGGGGTCTATTCTATTGAAGCCAATTCGGCAGATAAATTGGTTTTTTCGTTTATCGGGATGGAAAGTCAAATTGTTGATGTCTTAAACCAGTCTATTATTGACATTACGATGGAAGAAAAAAGAGAAGAATTAGAGGAAATAATGATTGTGGCATTTGGTAAGCAAAAAAGAGAAAGTGTTGTTTCAGCTATATCTACAGTCAAACCAGAAGAGTTACGAGCCCCATCAAGTAATCTGACAACAACCCTGGCAGGCAGATTGTCAGGATTAATATCATACCAGCAAAGTGGTGCACCTGGTGATGATAATGCCAGATTCTTTATTCGTGGAATTACAACATTTGGTTCAGGAGTTCCTGATCCATTAATTTTAATTGATAATGTTGAGCTGACATCGAGGGATTTAGCAAATTTAAATCCAGATGATATTGCAAGTTTTTCAATACTAAAAGATGCAACTGCAACTGCCCTCTATGGTGCAAAAGCTGCAAACGGAGTTGTCCTAATTACAACAAAGGAGGGACGAGAAAGTAAACTATTAGTTAATGTCCGTCTTGAAAAATCTATATCTGCTCCAACTGTAACCTACGACATGGCAGATCCTGTAACTTTTATGGAATTAAATAACGAAGCGGTTGCGACAAGAGATCCATTGGCAAGCCGGCCATATTCACGTGAAAAGATTGATAAAACAAGAGCCGGGGTTAATTCATATGTTTACCCTGCTGTTGATTGGTTAGGTCTAATGACTAAAGATTTGGCAGCAAACGAAAGAGCTAGTATAAACTTATCAGGAGGAGGAAAGGTTGCAAGTTATTACATTTCAGGAAGATTAACAAACGATCAGGGAATTTTGAATATTCCCGATATTAGTGGATTCGATAACAATATTAGTCTGAAAAAATATGGTGTCCGATCAAATGTAAATGTAAACCTTACGAGTTCAACTCTTGCAAAAATTAAAGTTAGTGCACAATTTGATAACTATCGAGGACCCATTCCGACTGGGAATGAGACGTATGAAAGCAGTTTAAATGCTAATCCAGTGTTATTCCCAGCTACCTATGAGCCGGATTTGGCTTTTTCAAATGCAAATCATATATTATTTGGAAATGTTGGCACTGATTTTCCGCAATATTATAATCCTTATGCTGATTTATTGAGAGGATACAGAGACACACGTTCTTCTACGGTTTTAGCTATACTTGAGTTAACTCAGGATTTAGATTTTATTACTGAAGGCTTAGATTTGAGGATGCTAATTAATTCCTCTACTAAGTCAGATTTTAGTATTATACGTTCATACAATCCGTTGTATTACGAAATGAATTTGTACAATAAACAAACAGATGAATATTCACTAAGAGAAATTAATCCAACAACTGGTCGACAAACTTTAGATTTAGAAGGAACTTCAAATAATTCTATAAATTCAGTTTACCTTGAAGGTGCACTGAATTACAATAGGACTTTTAATGAAACTCATACTTTAGGTGGGGTTTTTGCATATACGATGAAAGAATTATTATCTGCTTCTGCCACCGATTTTCAATCTTCATTACCTTTTCGAAATGTTGGTTTTGCAGGCCGTTTAACCTATGGATATGCGAACAAATACAATGTCAATTTTAGTTTTGGGTACAATGGATCTGAACGATTTAGCGAAAAGCACAGATTTGGTTTCTTTCCATCGACTGGATTAAGTTGGACTGTTTCAAATGAAAATTTTTGGGCTGATTCTTATATTAATGACATTGTAACAAAATTAAGAATTCGAGGTTCCTATGGTGTAGTAGGTAATGATAGGATCGGTAGTGAATCAGAACGTTTTTTCTATTTGTCGGATGTTAATTTGAACGCTGGAATGGCGGGTAGATTTGGTACTAATTTTATCGAAAGTACACAAACAACCAAAATAAACAGGTATGGCAATGAAGATATTACCTGGGAAAAAGCCTACAAATCAGATATTGGTATTGAAGTTGACTTGATTGATGATATAGAGATCAGGTTAGATCTTTACCACCAGAAAAGAACAGATATTCTTATGGCGCGCACAGATATTCCTTCAACAATGGGATTATCCTATAGTCCTAAATCCAATATTGGTGAAGCGGCAAGCAAGGGATTTGATCTTACTGTAGATTACAATTTAATATTAGGAAATTCCTTTTGGGCAACAACAAGAGTTAACTTTACCTATTCAGAAAGTAAGTATCTCAAATATGAAGAGCCCTATTATCCTGATGCACCATGGCTTTCGCATGTTGGACAGCCTATTGGATCGCAATTGGGATATGTTGCACAACGACTCTTTATTGATGATTTAGAGGTGAAAAATTCTCCTCAACAAGTGTTCCCAGGTCTTCCAGTTCAGGGTGGAGATATTAAGTATCTTGATATAAACAATGACGGGGTTATTAATTTTTACGACCAAACATATATCGGATTCCCTACTACTCCCGGAATAATTTACGGATTTGGTTCTTCTGTGGGATACAAAGGTATTGATTTCTCTTTTTTCTTTCAGGGATCTGGGCGTTCAAGTTTCTGGATTGATTATAATGCAATGTCTCCATTTAAAGAGCAAGCAGTAGGTAGTGCAAAAGGTAATACTGTTCTATCTCAGTTTATTGCAGATGATCATTGGTCTGAAGATAATCGAAATTTATACGCAACATGGCCAAGGTTAGCGGCATCAACTGATTTAATCAACAGTAATAATGCACAGCGTAATACCTGGTTTTTAAGAAATGGATCTTTCTTAAGGTTAAAATCAATAGAAGTAGGTTATACAATACCTGAAAAGATAATTCCTTGGGAGACTCGTATTTATTTTAGTGGTATTAACCTGCTAACGTTCTCTAATTTTAAACTGTGGGATGTGGAGATGGGTGGAAATGCACTGAATTATCCGATTCAAAAAGTTTTCAACTTTGGTCTTAATATAAACTTTTAATCAAAACTTAGCATAATGAAAAAAATAATTATATTACTCGCTTTTTGCATTTTGTTTTCTTGTGAAGAAGGATATCTGGATGTAGTACCTGATAATGTTACTACAGTTGCAGATGCATTTCAAAATAGAAATTACACTAAAAATTTTCTATACACATGCTATAGTTATATACCCAGTGCTGCAATGCCTGATCAGAATCCTGCTATGGTTGCAGGAGATGAGGTTTACTATGATGATGAATCTGTAAGAGTTAAGTATCCGGGAAATGTTAATGCATCAAGAATTGCCAGAGGTTTACAAAATAGTTCTTTCCCATATCTTAATTATTGGGATGGGGGTTCAGGTGGACGCAATTTATGGGAGGCTATCCGCACATGTAATATCTTTCTCGAGAATGTTGATACGCCCATTGATTTGGATGAGGCAGAAAAAAAGCGTTGGATTTCAGAAGTAATTTTTCTTAAAGCTTATTTTCACTATTATCTTTTTCAACTATATGGTGCCATTCCAATAATGGATGTTAATTTACCTTTGAATGCTAGTGTTGATGAAGTTAAGGTTTATCGGGAACCGGTTGATGAAGTGGTAGACTATATCGTTACTACAATAGATAAATCATTAGAGAACTTACCTGAAAAAATAACAAGTGAAATTTCTGAACTTGGCCGAGTTACAAAGCCAATTGCATTAGCGGTAAAAGCCAAAGTACTAACATTGGCGGCGAGTCCGCTCTTTAACGGGAACAGTGATTTGGTTCATTTAATAGATAATCGAGGCAAACAGCTTTTCCCAAATGAGGATCCAAACAAATGGGTTATTGCTGAAAAAGCATTAAAGGAAGCAATTGATGCTGCACATCAATCAGGTGCAAAGTTGTTTGACTACAGAGAAAATAAGCTTATGGATGATAAAAATTTACCAGAACCCCTACTCCTTAGTTTAAACATAAGACAATCTGTTTGTGAAAAATGGAACTCTGAACTTATTTGGGGCAGTACTGAGCCAACAAGGCAAATTCAAATAAATTGCGCGGCAAAACTCACAACTCAAGAGAGAAGGAACGGTAGCTTTGCTCAGTTTCATAGTCCTACAATGCGTATTGCAGAACAGTTTTATTCCAGTAATGGAGTACCAATCAGTGAAGATAAAGACTGGGTAGAAAATGGATGGTACTCGGATCGTTTTAATAGTAAGTTATCAACCCCTGAAGACAATCATCAGTATTATCTTAAAGAAGGGGACTATTCTGCTGTACTTCACTTTAACCGGGAGCCGAGATTTTATGGTACTTTAGGTTTTCACAATGGAACGTGGTATAGGTCAGAAGAAGAGCCTTACATTCTTAATGGATTGGTAAGTGGAAATGCTGGTCCTTATCAAAACGAGGACTTTTCGGCAACGGGGTACTATTCAAAGAAATTAGTAAGTATAGAAACTAAACCTGAAGCTCCATATGGAATTATAACCGAGAGCTATTCATTTCCACGCATTAGGCTATCTGATTTATATCTCTTATACGCTGAAGTGATAAATGAAGTTGGAGACAAATCTGAAAATGAAATATTTGAATATATAGATTTGGTAAGAACTAAGTATGGTTTAGGCGGAGTAGTGAGTTCATGGACTAATTATTCAGTTAACCCAGCTAAATATACTTCACAACAAGGAAGAAGAGAAATAATTCATCAAGAACGTTTGATCGAATTAGCGCTAGAGGGACAACGTTATTGGGATTTGCGCAGATGGAAAAAGTTGAGTGATGAAATGAACAAACCATTGTTTGGATGGAACATTTATGATGAAACTGTTGGTGGATATTTCAGAAGAGTTACCTTGGAGTTCAGAAGTTTTGAACCGAAAGATTATTTATGGCCGATCCAATCAGGTTCTATAGATGTGAATAATAATTTAGTGCAAAATCCCGGGTGGTAAAATTTAGTACGTGAGGATTAACCAAAAAAATTAATATTATGAATAAATATTATAAAAAAATAAACAGTTTGAGGAATTCAATCCTATATGGTTCAATTTTGGTGTGTATCGCAAGCTTTCTTTTATCTTGTGGAAGTGAATTCAATGTTCAGGATTTGACAAGTGGCGATTCACAAGCTCCTTCAAATCCAACTGTAGATAACGTTCTTAATTCGAGTGGTTCAGTTACAATTGAGTGTTTGCTTCCTCCTGAAGAAGATGTGCTTTATTTGATGGCCGAATATAATGTAAATGGGGTACAACGCGTGGTGAAATCATCCTTCTATAAACCAGTTTTATTTCTTGATGGATTTCCTGAGGCCGGCGATTATAAAGTGATAATAAAAGCAGTTGACAGAAACGAAAATGAATCTTCCGGCATTCAATTAACTGTTTCTCCGACAACCCCTTCCTATATAATAGCCGGTAACAATATTTCAATTGAGGCAACTTTTTCAGGAGTAATTGTTAGATGGCAGGGAAATGTGGAAAAAGATGAATTGATTATACAGTTACTTGGTTATGATGATGAGGGTGAAATAGTAATATTAGATGATAATTACACTGATTTTGAGAAAGGGTGGTTTCTTTCAATGGATCCATCTTATGGGTATTCAGAAAGAGAATTTGGCGTAGTAGTAATAGATAGATGGGGAAATACATCGCAGGCTACCTGGAAAAGCTTACAACCCTTATTTGATGAACAACTGGATCATACAAAAATGTCTCCTGTAAGGGATTATGCCATGCCGGGTGCATACGATATTGCAGAAGGATTGTGTGTAGATGTTGGGCCAAATTTTAGAGATCCACAAACACAGTTTGCTCACCTTTTTGATGGACAACTTAATACATATTATGAAACTGGAGATGGTGTTCCTCCATTCAGTTTTACATTTGATCTTGGAGTAACAGCAAATCTAAGCCGATATAAGTATTATCAAAGAGATGATGGCTCTGGTACCAATTTTTCATTTAACCATAATACTATAAAAAAATGGCGGGTATATGGATCACTTACTAAAGAACCTTGTCTGGATCATCCTTCATGGAAACTTTTAGGCACTTATGAGATGGTAATACCATCGGGAGAAGACGTTCCCACGCAGGGAGACTTTGATGCTGCTGATGCAGGATTTGATTACTTTATAGATATTGAAGCGACTAACATACCGGTAAGATTCATTAGGTTTGCAATAGATGAGAATTGGTCAGGTGGTACCATGGCTCACTTTGGGGAGCTAATGATATGGGGGGTTATTCTTGATAATTAATATTAAAAATAGAAAAATGAAAAATATATATATAATATTGGCTTTAATTTTTGTTTTGTCTTGTTCCAAAATGGAAGATAATTTCAAAAATTATCTTGAAACGGAGGAGACTATTTATGCTGCAAAAGTAGATAGTGTTTTAGTAAAACCAGGATACAATCGAGTTAAGTTTGATATTTCAATTGGTGTAGGAAATATTGAAACAATACGGATTTTCTGGAATAATTATACTGATTCAACCGAGGTAAATATTAATAACCAAACGGGTGTCTTTAGTAAAATATTGGCGAATTTGCCTGAAAAGGACTATGCTTTTAATTTTATAAGTTTAGATGCGCATGGAAATAAGTCTTTACCTTTTGATGTTTATGGGAAAGTTTATGGGGATAAATACATGGCTGTTCGTGCAATCAGGCCTATTAAAGAAGTTGTGATAATAGATGTTGAGCATATTATAATAGTATGGAATGGTATTGTTGATGATGGCGTAAGTTGCAGATTGAACTATACAGATGTTAATGGAGAGGAGGTTATCCTTAATGTCCCGATGTCGGAAATGGAAACAGAAATTACTGAGATAAATGTAAAAAAAGGTTTTAGTTATACGACATTATATGAGCCAGAGCCAAATGTAATTGATGAGTTTATCTCGGATTCTCTTACTATTGTTCCTACAATTGCGTTGGAACTGAATAAAGATACATGGTCATTTGTTAAATTGCCAACGGATACACCTGGAGATTGTTATGGAGGAAACATTACTAACCTATGGAATAATAAGACTAATGACTACTACCACAGCGGTTGTCATGGAGAGAATAATGATGGCATACCGCATCATTTTACCATAGATTTGGGGGTTGATGTAAGTTTGGTTAGAATTCAGTTGGATCCTAGAAAGGATTGTTGTCAGGGACGAAATCCAAAGAAATTTCAAATTTGGGGGATACCTGATATTACTGATGCTTCAACCACGCTAGAATCAAATGATCCGGGCTGGGAAAACGAAATGATCGAAAAAGGATGGATTAAATTGCTCGATCATGAAACTTCACCTGATTGGAATGGTTCTCCTGATAGTTACAAAACTGATATTGGAGATGATACACCGGTGAGGTATATAAGATATAGAATTTTGGAGACTTGGAATGGAGAGCCATATACTGCATTGTCAGAAATGACATTCTGGTACGAATAAGCTTTCTTTATTTTAACTCAATTGTTGAATAGTTAGTTTATTATTTAGGAAGATATGTAACAACATATCTTCCTAAATAATTTCTAACGATAATTTATCAAATTAAAATTCAATATGAAGAAAAGAAAAAAAATTCACTTAGTGCTTTTGTTAGAAATTTTAGCTGTTTTATTTTCACACAATAGCTATGCTCAAGATTTTCCTTCTTTTGTTAATCTTAAGGAGAACATTAGAGTAAAGAACGATTCTTATGAATCGGGAAAAGAAAAGGGCTACTTTGATGTTGATTATAATGATTCAGCGTGGGAAGAATTTCTTACTCCTTCGGAATTAACTAACCGAGAGACTTTTCTTGTTTCGCAAAAGGGATTTAGTGGTGCAACATGGTTTCGTAAAGAGTTTAATGTTCCCCAGCAATGGACCGGAAAGTCCGTACATCTTGTATTGGGTACCTCTAAAATGAATCATTTTATTTACCTTAACGGTGATTCAATTGGAAGATCCGGAACCTGGGTAGATAAATCTTTTGATGTAAGTGAATATATAATTCCAGGTAATAAGAATGTATTAACAACCTTTCTTTCTGAAAGTGATGGCACAGAAGGATTACACCAACTCAACAGACTGAGAATAACGATTACTGATCCGATATGTAATATTGGATTATCTAAAGCTATTCCTGTTGTATCGGATACTGTTACAATAACAGGTTATATGGATAATGCAGAAAATTCACCAATAACACTTGAACTGCCAGATGGTTCGATAGAAAACTTAAAGTTAAATGCTTTGGGACAATTAAAACTAGTTGTTAATACTTATGGTAAGTATACAATTAGTTGTCAAGAATATGAAAGAATATTTTATGCAACTGCCGTTCCTCTGATGTTTCATTTCTGGAGTCCGCTTGTTCTACCTAAATATGCGACACACATGTTATCCGTTAGTCAGGAATCTAAATTTAATGACTATTATATTAAAAATGGCACAAAGTTGTCTGGATATGGATATGGTTACGGACTTGAAAACCTTAGTGTATATAGTATTAAAGATTATTGGAAAAAAAGTTTAAATCATGATGATTATTCGGGAATTACGATTGATGAGTTGTATGTCCATGATAGCGAATACCAGATGAAACTTCATAAAGCCCTTTGGTTGCTCTATGAAGAAAAAGGTGGGTTGTTTGAATGTCTTCCGTATGTTGCAGGTATAGAGTATAAGACAGGAAAAGCAGCATGGAATTTGAGAAAAGCCAAAGCTATATGCTTCAGTGAGAACTACTATGGAGGAGATGAGTTGACAAAGAAACGCTGGAGTGACATGAAAGAATCAAATTTGGATTATTATGGTGGCCTACTTTCAATGAGTCCGGGTTTTGTTTTGAATATAGACCAAACGAATGTCAACTACGGTCCATTAACTGCTTATGATTTAAAGAAAGAATTTGCCAGTTACAGAAGAATTGCTCCTGAAATGAATGGTATTTCTTTCTTCAATGCATACTTTGCAGTAAGTCTTGAAAGTTTGTTGGATGAAAATATTATTGACTTTTTCTTTAAGCCGGTCATTCATATTCATCCAAAAGGTGGACATTTGGCTTTTCAGAACATAGGAAATGAAGATATTCCAGAGGGCGTTATTGTTCAGTTTATTAGTGTCTTGGGTGAAGAGATTGGCTCAACAAAATTACCTTCGATTAAACCTACCGAGAGCGTTAATTTAATATTGCCGGATAATACAAAGAAAATACATTTTGAGCAACCCAAGCATATGGTTTCTCTATATCCGGATAACACCTACTATGTTCCAGAAGAACTTAATCCTCTTCAAATAGATTCCTGCACGGTAAGCGAGGGAGATATAGCCTATAAGGGACAGCAGGAATCTTTTTTTGTAAAAGTGCAGTTTAATCAAAAAATACGAACACTTTTCAACAGTGGAATTGCAAATATAATTCAGAATGGAGGAGGTGTATTTTCTCCGGAAAAGATGACTTTTAATGACGAGACGAATATTCTGTTGTTAGAGTACAAAGGATTAAGAGAAGGTGAGTATGGATTAAATTTAAAGAGTGGTCTTAATGGTTTTAAATCCTTGGAAGGGGCTCTTCTTGATGGTACTGATAATGGTCTTTTAGATACCAAGTATTCTGACGATTATAATGTCTTCTTTATTTTAAAATATAAGGATGTAAATACTTCTGTTGTTAATGATAATTTTGGTAACTCTATGATTAAACTCTATCCGAATCCTGCAAATAGTAGGCTAAATGTCGAGATAGCAGGAATTCGCGGAATGTTTCATTTAAGGTCTATTCAGGGGAAAACGCTTTTGGAAAAGGAGTTAACAAAAGGAAACAACACGATCTCACTGGGAAAAATTGCAGATGGTTTCTATATCGCAAATATTACTGAAGGATCTCATATACACGTAGAAAAAGTCATTGTTAAAAAAAATATTTATATTAAATAAGTTGATTAATAGGAAATTTTTAAAGTAAAAAAAGAAAAACTTGAGTTATTTAAAAATATAATACAATGAAAAATTATTTTATTCTGTTACTAATTTCGTGTATTTTTTTATTCTCTTTTAAAGGTAAGCATAAGGATAAAGAACATGGCGAAGAAACATTAATTCAGATGAAATCATCATCCTTTAAAGTGTTGCCATCTTATTTGTCAAAACATGATATTGTTTTTCTATCACCAACACAGTTGGAAGCAGAAGGATTCCCCATGGGAAACGGTGATTTAGGTGGAATGATTTGGAACCATGAAAATGGTATTGAAATACAAATTAACAAAAATGATTTGTGGTCTGAGCCTGATCCACGAGAAAATGACTTTAGTAGCTTAAGGCATTGCGGAAGGTTGAAAATAGACTTTGGCGCACCGGTTTTTAGTTGGATACACATGAGTGACTTTGAAGGAAGACTTTCACTTGCAGATGGAGAGGTTACCTATAGAGCCAATACAGCATACTCAAAAACTAATATAAGTACCTGGTTATCTCATGGAAAAAATGTATGGGTAATTGAATGTGAAAATTTACCGGAAAATAAGTTCATGAAGGATGGATTAATTTCTACCATTTCACTTGAACGTATTGGAAGCCGGTCTTTTTCAGGTTGGTATGGTGGTAACTTTCCAAAACAAGTAGATGTTGCAATTGGAAATACCATTACA
The DNA here is from genome assembly GCF_041687215.1 of Mariniphaga sp. Taxonomy (NCBI): domain Bacteria; kingdom Pseudomonadati; phylum Bacteroidota; class Bacteroidia; order Marinilabiliales; family Prolixibacteraceae; genus Mariniphaga; species Mariniphaga sp. Next base: position 11,053 of record NZ_JAWLCI010000020.1, on the reverse strand, counting down.
CAAGTTCAGGGGAAAGATATCATTTTGGAAGAGACTGGAGCTGGTGTTAACTTCGTTGTTGCTTGCAGGATTCTTGACAACGAAAGTCTTCCTTCCAAAATAAGTTCTCATAGGATTGAACTTAAAAACACTAATAAAAAATTTACAGTTCTGGTAAGCGTTGTTACCATTAAAGAAAGTTCAAACCCCAAAGATGCAGCCATAGCTCTTCTTGATGAGGCAGAGCAGACTACTGTGCAGCAACTTAAAAAAGAAAAAAATGAATGGTATAATTCATTTTGGTCTAAATCGTTTGTGAAACTTGGTGATGACTACCTCGAAAACATTTATTATTTACGTCGGTATTTGATGGGAGCTGGTTCGCAAGGAAAATATCCAATCAATTTTAATGGTGGCTTATGGCGTTGGAACAGAGATGTTTTAAATTGGGTGATACCTCACCACTGGAATACGCAACAACAATACTGGGGATTATGTGCTCAAAACGATTGCGATTTGATGTCACCCTACCTCAATACATACTTTAATATGATTCCGTTTGCAGAAGAACTGGCAAAGGAAAAAGGTGCTACAAGCGACGCGATACTAATTACAGAGGCACATGATTTTGATGGTAGGCAAGTAAGTAAGAACTGGGGAAGTATGAAACATAACTACATACCGGCAAGTCAAATAGCTGCTTTATTTTGGGATTATTATGATTATACCAGAGATATTCAGTTTCTCAAAGATAAAGCTTATGTGTTTATGACAAAAGCTGCAAATTTTTACTTAGATAAACTGGAATGGGACAATAATAAAAAAGAATATTTTTTACTGGCTTCTATGCAGGAATCCGAAGGAATACAATATGTTAAAAATCCAATTACAGATAGGAATAGTATTGAGGCCCTTTTGAAAAATTGTATTACTGCCGCAACTATTTTAAATACAGATCATGATAAAATTAAAAAGTGGAAATATGTTTTAGAAAATCTATGGGAAAGGAGAATCGAACATTTTGATGACATTGGTGATGCCATTGTTCCCGCAGATGAATATTTTACTGATAAGAGATATTCTCCATTGGTTTGGATGAATGGTGGCTCCATTGCATTCCCTTCCGGCGTGATAGGTATTGATGAAAAAAATACTGCATTAGGAAAAGCCGTTGCAAATGTGGTGAAATGCAGGGAACATACCAATGCTCATTATCCGACTCCTATAGTAGCTGCCCGAATTGGGATGGGAGATGAAGCATTAACCTATTTGTTAAACGGTATTAAAATTCATCAAATGTATCCACAGGGTTTAATGACTAATGTGACCGGATATCCCGATAATATTTATAATCTAAAATCAGTTCATGACTTATTAGATGGTGCATACAGAATCCGATCGCATGCATTTTTTCAATGTGGGTTGGAGCCTATCAGTAATTATGCTACAACAGTAAATGAAATGATGTTGCAAAGCAATGAAGGTAAGATTCGTGTTTTTCCGGCAGTTCCTAAAGCCTGGGATAATACACCATTAGCGTTCAAATTATTGGCAAGGGGTGCTTTTTTAGTATTATCTGAAAGAAATGATAAAAATGAAATTATTCAGGTAAGCATAAAAAGCCTGGAAGGGAACACGTGCAAATTGCAAAATCCTTGGCCTGACCAGGAGGTTTCTGTGTATTTAATGGATACAAAACATCAAATTAAAAATAAAATCATTGACAGTGATGTTATTTCATTTAACACAAAACCGGGAACTGAATACATCATTTGTCGTGCATCTGATAAGCCTGTTCTTCAAAAATCTATTTATTCAGGGGAACCTAATAAAGCTCCTAAAAGACTTGGAGATAAAATTTTAGGAAAAGAAAGTGGTTGGGACATGGGGCCGGATTATTGAAATTGATAATTTTAAAAAGATACAATATGGCAGGAAAATATTATTTACTGGTTTTAAGCCTATCTGGTATTTTTATAATGCATTTAACAATTAGTCATTTAACCGGATATGTAGTAATTCAAAAAAAGACGGGACAAAACAACTCACTTAACCAACCCACAGCTGCAAATCAAAAACTATTTCAAGTGAAAACTGAAGAATGGAATTTTTTCTCACTTGATGAAATTGTTGATGGTTCCCAAAATATGGATGGCAGAATTAACTATTTTTTGAATGGAGATACCCTTAAAATGTTTACTCGTCCAAATTCATATGACAGACCCAAAGTAAGGACTAAAAGCAAAATATATCTGGACGGAAAATATACCTGGAGGGTATATGTCCCCCGGATGGGTGAAGGCGATATGGCCAGCATAGGGTGTTTTTTATATTATGATGATTTGCACGAGCTGGATTTTGAAATCGGATATGGGAAAGAGGAAGTAAGAAAAAAAGTAAATGCAACAGGTTCAGATTTGGTCTGTTATGTAACCTCACAGGGGAATCCATGGCATCAGGAAATAAAACCAATAAAGGCAAATGCCTGGTATGAATTTAGTATGAAGCTGAGTTTAAAAAAGGATAAATATTTTATTGAGTGGTATGTCGATCATAAACTGATTTCTTCCCGGCAATTAAATTTTGGAAGAGAAATACCCTTTTATATTTTTTCCAGTGTCGAAAACTTAACTTTTATGGGAGATCACATAGCTAAACAAGAAAACTACGCGCTTTTTGATTTTATGAAGTTTGAAGGAATGGTTAGTCACACATTGGATTAAAAAGGATGAACTAAAGGTTGATGTCACTTTCTATTCCGTCTCAATAAATCATGCAAAGAATTATTTAAACAAATTGAATGAAAATATGGAATGCTTATTTTGCCATTAATACTTTTTTTAATATGGAATGGAGCTTCTAACAGCAAGCCATTTAACATTTAAAAATTATTAAAAAAAACATTAAAGAATCCACCCTCAAAGAAGGTGGACTTATTAGGTCGCCCCTATAGGGGTCGAAGTTAAGCCGCTGCTGCTCTTCGAGACGTTCTTGCTCTTCTTGATATTTTAGGTATTTCTTGATCTTGTCTTCGTCAAGACCAATTGTATCTACACAATACCCTTTGGCCCAAAAATGATTACCCCAATAGGGTTTTGTACGCAACTGAGGATAACTTTTGAAGATTTGTTGGCTGTTTTACCCTTCAAGGTTCCCATAAGTTGAGATATTGAAATCTTGGGCGGAACACTTACAATCAGGTGTACATGATCTTTTTGAATGTTCATTTCGATCATCTCGCTTGACCTCCATTCCAACAACATCGGAATATCTTTTGAAAGCAATTCTTTAACAAGACCTTCAAGAACTCGATATCGGTACTTTGGTGACCAAACAATGTGGTACGTACACCTGTAAATTACATGCCTTAACTTTTAAAAATTACTCATGTGACGAATTTAGCAAAATTTTGGCGTAGCCTTTTAAACATGACCACCCCCAAAGGAGGTGGTTTTAACATTTATATTAAAAACCAAAATTATGTATCAAATGAAAAGTTATTTAAGCATCCTTATTGTAGCAATTTTTATTGGTTGCACTAATCGGTCCAATGTAGATTACACCGTGAAAATTGATGACAACACACGCGCTGAACAAATAAAAGAAATGAAATGGGGCATGTTTATATGCTGGTCATTCAGTACTTTTTCGGGGCAGGAGTGGACTCCGACACTCGACAAAGATGTGGGTTATTTTAAAGCCACAGGTGTTGACACCGACCAATGGTGTAAAGTGGCCAAAGATGCAGGTATGGGCTATATCTTATTCCTGACTAAGCACCACGATGGTTTTTGTTTGTGGGATACCGAAACCACTGATAAGAAAGTGACCAACAGTCCACTTGGTTTAGATGTTCTGGATGAATTGCGAAAGTCATGTGATAAATACGGAATAAAACTGGCACTATACTTCTCAGAGGGAGATTGGAACTGGCCTGGTGCTGTTGATGGAAAAGGAGGGGGAGCGGGTAAAGGCATCAATCCGGAAATGAAAAAAGCTCAGCTCAAAGAACTTCTGACAAATTATGGACCCATAGAATTTTGGTGGATGGATCACGCCGTCGGAGATGGGGGATTAAATCATAAGGAAACTGTTGAATGGGTGCATCAGTTTCAACCCAATAGTTTTGTTGGATTTAACCATGGAGAACCTGCCGGGAGGTTAAATTTGCGTGAAATGGGGAGACCGGGTCATATTGGTGATACAACTGCAACTGTATATAATGCAGAAGCTGAATCAACTTACAAGGGATATCAGGTTGCAGAATTCACCTATCCTCTCCTACCCCAAACCCTGGAAGATGGATCGAGACGTCAGGGAGGGGCTATGTGGTTTTACTCACTGCCCAAATGGGACGATTTAGTACACCCGGCCAAAAAGATCTATCAGGATTACTTGGGTGCAGTGAAATACGGAAATATATTTTCTATAAATGTGGGGCCAAATTACGAAGGCAAATTGAGAGAAATTGATGTAAAAACGCTAACAGAAGTTGGGAAAATGATTAACAACTAAATCATTGATTATTTTTGAAAAAGTAACCGAATGATTTATTCAGCTGGCATGTAAATCGGGTGTCAGACACACCAGATTCGAAGCTTTTGCCAAGATTGAAGTATTTTCGTAGAATTATCAAAATATAAAAAATGAGGCATACACTAATTATTTGGGCAACAATCCTCCTACTCTCGGGATGTTGGACCCACTCACAAAAAAGAGTCAGCATTTGATTCTTTTATCCGGAAAGGAGCTGTAATAAAGGTAAAGCCCGAAAAGTTTGATTTTTATAAAAAACTCCCCTGTATTTACTGGGCCGAGTAGCACTTTGCACCGTACGGGTAGAACTTTTTTACAATTCGAGTAGAGGTTTTGGGTGTCCTGTTGAACTTTGCCCCGCACGAGTAGGGGTTTTTATGAAAACGTGTAGAGGTTTTGGATGCACGAGTTAAACATTTGGATTCGCGGGTTGAAAAAGGGGCGTCTGCCAATTGGCAGACGCCCCTTTCTCATTATTCGTTAGCGGGTTCGCTTTCTTCTTCCGGTTCCCCGGATGACTTGCGGCTGTTTTTGCGTTTCCAGAACTCGCTGGTATGTATCCCGTCTACTAACCTCGTCTTGTTAGATGACCCGCAGGCTCCTATCTTCGTGCTGCCATGCGAAAAAATCAGAAAGCCAGTCCGGCAACTGACGGATATAGCAAAGAAGAAATGTATCTGGCAATAGAATTGTGGCAGGAAAGCGGATTATCCCAGAGTAAGTTTTGTTCCCGCGAAAACCTATCGGTAAAAACATTCAGCAACTGGTACAGAAAGTACAAGAAGGAAGAAGGACTCTTGGTTGGACCCAACAAAGAAGTTTCCGATACATTCACCTGTTAAGCTTCATTGGTATTTGCATTAAATGGAAGAAATAGCCGATTATCCCAAAAAAACCTGTTCCTTTATTTTGGAACAGGTTTTTTCGATAAGTAATTCTAAAGAATTATTTCTTAGGCCGCAGTTTTCTTACTGCTGCTCCGGCCTGCCACAATTCCGATTCGCGCATTTCTTTAAGTTCGGCATTCAGGCTGGTTTTGTAGTCGGTACTTGAAGTTGAATCCAAAACGCGTTTGGTTTCCACGCCTGATTTTACACTTTCGTACAGCTCGTTGAATACCGGGAGGGTAGCTTCGCGGAATTTATGCCGCCAGTCGAGGGCGCCGCGTTGTGCGGTGGCGCTGCAATTAGCATACATCCAGTCCATACCGTTCTGGTCAACCAGACGAATGAGACTTTGTGTCAGTTCTTCCACGGTTTCGTTAAAAGCTTCCGACGGGCTGTGTCCGTTGTCGCGCAAAACTTTGTACTGAGCTTCGATTATTCCGGCCAGAGCGCCCATCAGGACTCCGCGTTCGCCGGTAAGATCAGAATACACTTCGTTTTCGAAAGTAGTGGGGAAGAGGTACCCCGAACCAATGGCGATTCCCAGTGCAAGGGCGCGTTCTTCGGCTTTTCCTGTATAATCCTGGAATACCGCGTAGCTGGAATTAATACCGTTTCCTGCGAGGAAATTGGTGCGAACACTGGCACCCGAACCTTTGGGTGCAACCAGAATTACATCCACATTTTTGGGAGGAATAACACCCGTTTGTTCTTTGTAGGTAATGGAAAAACCATGCGAGAAATACAGCGCGTCACCTTCGTTGAGACAAGGTTCAAGTTGCGGCCAAATGATTCGTTGTGCTGCATCGGATACCAGGTACTGAATAACTGTTCCTTTTTTGGCGGCTTCTTCCACCGGGAAAAGTGTTTCGCCCGGTACAAAACCATCGCGGACTGCCTTATCCCAGTCTTCTTTAAACTCGGGTGCCTGACCAATGATGACGTTGAACCCGTTGTCTTTCATATTCAGCGCCTGGGCCGGTCCCTGAACGCCGTAGCCAATAATGGCAATGACTTCGTCTTTTAATACTTCGCGTGCTTTTTCTACCGGAAATTCTTCGCGGAGGACCACTTTTTCGGTTACTCCGCCAAAGTTAATTTGTGCCATAATTTTTGATTATTGTTTTAAATTTTAATTTTCTTGTTAAAAACGGTGCAAATTTATCATTTTTTATTCAGTTTTTATGCTGAATATTAATCCAGACTTTCAAGTAACGAATCCCGTTCTTTTAAAAATTCGGAAAGGCGCTCGATGGGATCGCGTGTAAGTGCCACCCGGCCTGATCGAATAAACTGCATAACCTTGATTTTGTTCAATTCGTTAAACAATGCCTGTGTTTCTTTCTTGTGTCCGGTTTTTTCAATCACCGTGTATTCCCTGGTAATTTCCAGAATACGCGCCCCTGAATTTCTGACTACCTGTTCAATGGTATCGTTTTCAAAAAGCGCTTCGGTAGGTACTTTATACAAAGCAATTTCCTGGTAAATCATCTCTTCGTTGGTATGGTAAAATGCCTTTAATACATCGATTTGCTTTTCGATTTGCCCTACGATTTTTATTACCAGTTCCCTGGTTGATTTTATCACAATGGTAAATTTGTAAACCCCCTGTATGGCTGATTCCGAGACGGTTAAACTCTCAATATTTACTTTTCTCCGGGTAAAAACAATGGTGATGCGCGTAAGCAAACCAATGTGGTTTTCCGAATAAACCGTGATGATATATTCCTGTTTCATTTTTATCAACTTTTAACTTTTAACTTTAAACTCTGTCCCGATAGCTATCGGGATAAACTCTGAACTCCTACGGTTCCAGCATAATTTCCGAAACCGATGCCCCTGTGGGTACCATGGGAAATACATTGTCTTCCTTTTCAATAACCACTTCGAGTAAATACGGTCCGGGATGATCAATCATTTTTTGAATACCTGTTTCAAGGTCTTCCCGTACTTCCACTTTGTGCCCTTCAATCCCAAAACCTTTACCGATGGCAATAAAATCGGGATTTTGCAATTCGGTAAACGAATACCTTTTTTCGAAGAAAAGCTGCTGCCACTGACGCACCATTCCGAGGAAATTGTTATTCAAAATGATAATTTTCACAGGAAGTTTATTTTGAGCAATTGTGCCCAGTTCCTGGATGGTCATCTGGAATCCGCCGTCGCCAATAACGGCAATAACCGTTCGGTCGGGGGCTCCCAGCTGCGCTCCCATGCTTGCCGGCAGACCAAATCCCATGGTTCCCAGTCCGCCGGAAGTAACGTTGCTGCGTGGCTGGCGGAATTTAAAGTACCTGGATGCAACCATCTGGTGCTGACCCACATCGGTTACCAAAATGGCCTCGTGGCTTGTTTTGTCGCCGGCAATGCGAATTACTTCTCCCATGGTCAGTCCCGGTTTTTCGGGGAAAAGGTCCTTATGAATGATTTTTTCATTTTCAATTTTATCGCATTCCCTGAAACGGGCAAGCCAGTCATCGTGTCGGTTTTGTTTCACGTTGTCGGTAAGCATTTTCAGGGTTTTTTTTGCATTTCCGAGCACAGCCACGGTTGCATTTTTAATTTTATTGATCTCAGACGGATCAATTTCAAGATGTATGATTTTGGCATTGCCGGCATAAGCTGTTACTTTGCCGGTTACCCGGTCGTCGAAACGCATACCTACGGCAATAATTACATCGGCTTCGTTGGTTAGCAGGTTAGGGCCGTAATTTCCGTGCATCCCCAGCATTCCCACATTCAGCGGATGATCGGTTGGCAGGGCCGAAAGTCCCAGCAGGGTCCAGGCAGCCGGGGTACCGGTTTTTTCCACCAGTGCTTTCAGTTCTTCTTCAGCCTGTGCAATAATTACCCCCTGACCGAACAGTACCAAAGGCTTTTTGGCTTCATCGATGATGTCGGCAGCTTCTTTTACTTTGAAAGGATCAATCTGCGGCTCGGGAACATAACTCCTGATTTTCCGGCACTTTTTATACTCGAAATCCAGTGCGCCAAACTGAGCATCTTTGGTTATGTCGAGCAACACCGGTCCCGGGCGACCGGTTTGTGCAATGTAAAATGCTTGTGCAATCGCCTCCGGAATTTCTTCGGGTGTTGTAATCTGGTAATTCCACTTGGTAACCGGCATGGAAATGCCCACCACATCCGATTCCTGGAAAGCATCTGTTCCCAGCAGCGGGGAAGCCACCTGCCCGGTGATGCAAACCAGCGGCGTGGAATCAATCATGGCATCGGCAATTCCGGTAATAAGATTGGTCGCGCCGGGGCCTGAAGTAGCAAAGCAGACACCCGCCTTTCCGGTCACCCGTGCATAGCCTTCGGCAGCATGTACTGCTCCCTGTTCATGTCGGGTGAGAATGTGCTTTACATTTTTGTCGTGGTCGTACAACGCATCGTAAATGGGCATAATCGCCCCGCCCGGATACCCGAAAATGGTATCGACGCCTTCTTCCAGCAGGGAAAGAATTACGGCTTGCGAACCTGAAACTGTTTTCTTTGTCATATTTTCGAATTTTTAGATTTTCAAATAACTAATCAATTAAGCGAACCGCTCCCATATCGGCAGATGATACCAGGCTGGCATAGGCTTTCAGCGCTTTGGAAACCTGGCGTTTGCGTTCGGTTGGTTGAAAGGCATTTTCTCCTTTTGCTTCTTCAGCTTTTCGTCGTTCAGCCAGTTCTTCATCTGAAATAACCAGATTGATGGTGCGGTTTACAATATCAAATTCAATTTTATCATTGTTTTGAATAAGCCCGATGGCTCCTCCGGCAGCAGCTTCGGGAGATACATGCCCCACAGATAACCCCGATGTACCACCGGAAAAACGTCCGTCGGTAATCAGGGCACAATATTTATCCAGTTGCATCGACTTCAGGTACGAAGTGGGGTAGAGCATCTCCTGCATTCCCGGACCACCTTTTGGACCTTCGTAACGAATTACCACCACATCGCCTTTCTGCACCGAATCGCCTAAAATTCCGTTTACAGCATCATCCTGAGAGTCGAAAACTTTGGCTGTTCCGGTAAATTTGAAAATGGAAGGATCGACACCGGCGGTTTTTACTATACAGCCTTTTTCAGCTATGTTTCCGTAAAGTATGGCCAGTCCGCCATCTTTATTGTAGGCATTTTCCACACTGCGGATACAACCATTTTTACGGTCGGAATCCAGTTCGGTATAATAATTCTCCTGCGAGGCCATGGTCAGATTGCGCTTTCCGTCGCCGGGGGATGACAGAAACCGCTGTTTTGCATCGGACGAAAGATTGTTGTTCATCACATCATACGCTTCAATGGCTTCCTTTAAAGTTCGGCCATCGATGCGGTTTACCGAAGTTTCCAGGAGGCCGCCACGGTCGAGTTCGGCCATAATGGATAGAATGCCTCCGGCACGGTTCACATCCTGAACATGGTAGTGCGAGCTGGGAGCCACTTTGCAAAGATTGGGTGTAATTCGCGAAAGCCGGTCGATGTCTTTCATAGTGAATTCCACTTCTGCCTCGTGGGCAATAGCCAGCAGGTGCAGTACCGTGTTGGTGGAGCCACCCATGGCAATGTCCAGCTTCATGGCATTTAAAAATGCATCGCGGTTGGCAATGTTTCGGGGCAGAACCGATTCATCGCCTTCAAAATAATATTTTTTGGTAGCTGAAATGATTTTCTCCACAGCTTCTTCGAACAGTTTTCGGCGGTTTGCGTGGGTGGCAACAATGGTTCCGTTTCCGGGCAGTGCCATGCCAATGGCTTCAGCAAGGCAGTTCATAGAGTTGGCGGTGAACATACCCGAGCAAGAACCACAGGTGGGGCAGGCGTTTTGTTCGATTACCGCAAGTTCCTGGTCGGAAACCGACTGGTCGGCAGCCATAACCATGGCATCCACCAAATCGAAATGTTTTCCTCCAATTTCCCCGGCTTCCATGGGGCCGCCCGAAACAAACACCGCCGGAATGTTCAGCCGCATGGCCGCCATTAACATTCCCGGAGTAATTTTATCGCAGTTTGAAATGCAAATCATCGCATCCACCTTGTGACCGTTGCACATGTATTCCACACTGTCGGCAATCACGTCGCGCGAAGGAAGGGAATAGAGCATTCCGTCGTGTCCCATGGCAATGCCGTCGTCGATGGCGATGGTGTTAAACTCGGCGGCAAAATAGCCTTGTTTTTCGATTAACCCTTTCAGGTATTGGCCAATTTCGTGCAGGTGGGCATGACCCGGCACAAATTGCGTAAACGAGTTTACAATGGCAATCACCGGCCTGCCAAAGTGTTCTTCTTTCATTCCGTTGGCCCGCCAGAGACTTCGTGCGCCGGCCATCCGGCGCCCCTGGGTGGTTGTGTTGCTTCGTAATGTAATTTGCATACTTTTTTGTCTTTTTATTCAAATTTTTTATTAAAAAAGCCTTCCCCGTTTTCGGGAAAGGCTTGTTTTGTATCTTATACAACTACATATAATTCTATCCTTTCCCGGTGTTTCCAGAAATGACCACGAGAATGACTAGAATGTATGTAGCAACTAATTTCATCAACTAAATTTTTATTTATGCAGGCAAATGTAAAAACTATATTTAAAAATCAAAATGAATTGAAAGTAAAATTGCATTTTTTCTGATAAAATTAAGTTTGAAGGTGGTTTTTAGTTGGAAAGTGAATT
>NZ_JAWLCI010000019.1:0-67706 GCF_041687215.1 Mariniphaga sp. | reverse complement strand
ATTACAACGGGACACCCAAATCTCAAAAACTTAAATCATAAAACACTGATAATTAGGAATGATTTTTTGAGCGATCAGGTCGCTGCACAAAACAGGAAGAATACTCAAACTATCATTGGCAATGAAAAGACGGGAATGGTTCAAAGGATTATGGGCATCTTAATCTTTTTACCAAATTGCAATAAATCAAATTTGGGTTTATTTTTGAGAATTTGAGGTTGTGGTTTTTAATGAAAATTATTTATCCTGGTAATGACCTGATGCAGCAACAATCAATACAGTTATTTTTTCTATGCCAATGAAATAAACAAGCCTTTACTTTAAGGTAATTCTTCCGGAGAAAATGCCTATTATATACATGGCCTAAAAATTTTTAGGTGTCAAAATCCAGACCTGTTCTTAACCTGCATTATTCATAAATTTTGTTTGTAATGAATGAAATGCAGGTTAATCCCGACTTAGATGAAGTTAAACTTTTGAAAAAATTTTTTACGTAATCTTAGTCGCTGTCGGAGACAGGAATAATTCTTGGATTATTCGGGTTAAAATTACAATTAGGTTTCGCTAAACTCTTGAAGATTTTCTATTTCCTTATTTTTACAATGATAAAATGAACGATTTGGCACTTTGGTTTGTATTGATTAACAAGAAAATGTGAACATTATGAATATAGATAAATTCAGAAACTTACGCTATCGGTTAATGGAAAACAGGAGTTGGCCAATAAAATATATGTTCAAGTTCATTTCGCCAAACCGGGATGGTAAGGTGGATAAAATAAAGGCCTTGCTTCCGGAAAACGGTATAATGACATTTAAGCATACCTCTAATTTAAAACATGTATCGATTACATGTATTGCACTGATGGACTCCGCTGATCAAATAATTGAGATAACAGAAAAGGTGGATAAAATTGAAGGGGTGATTGTGTTGTAATGAAGACAAAAGACTTTCTAAAAAAAGTTGTAGCATATTTTGAATTTGTTTTTGAGTAAATTATTGGCTTAACTTCTGTCCTTTGAAATCTTTAATTTTATTTTGATGAAATGATGAATTTTCAAAATTTGGCAACTCATACCAAATCTTCACAAGTCAGGCTGCAACTTCCGGCCGTCAGGGGAGCCAAATTGACAATTAAAATTTACGAAAATGCTTGAAATCAATGAATTTCAGGCATTTCTTGTTTTAGGGGAACATCAACGCACTAACATTATTCGCTTGTTTTCTTTAAACTCATCTCCAGCAGTCATACGAACGATATAGGTACCACTTTTCAGTCCGTCGGCGCTCAGTAGAACTTTATGTTGTCCGGCCTGAATATATCCATTTTGCAGTACGGCAACTTTTTGACTGAGCAAATTATAGACCTCAATACGCACGTTTGCAGCAACGGGTACATTAAATACAACCTCGGCAGATATCTGAAAGGGATTCGGATAGATGGCTGATAGCGCATATCTGTCCGCTAACGCAATATCCTTCTGCAAACCGGTACTTGATTTCAGGTTCATCTCATTCGGAGAATCATCAAAATCCATTGCCAGGCTGGCCTGTCCTCCTATCGCTGTAATAATCTCATCAATTTTTGCTATGAGTGCCATTGCCTGACTCTCAGAAAGCACTCCATCCTGCTGATACAAATCCAGAATCTGCTGGCGAAGTCCGTTGAGTACATCAAGCGATCCTGCAATTTTGTCTTTATCAAGCAGTTTTTGTGCCTGTTCAATCTTTTTTACGAGGGAATTGGCCTGTCCCCTATTTATTATCCCATCGGATTCCAGTGTTGTCACATTTTCAATAAGATTATCAAGTGCCTCAATAATTGAAAGAGCTGTTACAATGACATAATCCGGTTCGCTATCTGCCAATCCATCATTGACAATCAGCTTAACAGAATAAACTCCCGGAAGATCGGCAACAAATGAAGGCGTAGCGGTTTCAGCGTTGGAGAGTACAGCTGTACTTCCTGCTGGAATGGGGTCGCCGGCGTCTGTAGTTGCAAACATCCAACTATAGTTTAGCGTATTGTTATCCGGATCTGTTGAACCTGTACCATCTAAAGTGACGATTTGCGTCATTAAAACAGTTTGATCTTCGCCGGCATCAGCAATTGGGGGGTTATTTTTTAGAACTGCGATTGCAATCAGTCCCTGGGCGGAATTACCGTTTCCGTCAATGACGGTTATCGGGATAGTCTCGATACCAAAAAATCCCGGATCGGGGGTGTAGGAAAACTGTCCGTCTGTGGCTGCACCTGATAATGTGCCGTTTTCCGGTGTCACAAAAGAAAGCCATGAAATGGGATCTCCATCCGCATCAGTATCGTTACTGAGGTGACCGGGAGCAGCTACATTAAGTAAAGTGTTTTCATTAGTAACATAAACATCAGGAACGGCTACAGGTGCACGATTCTGCTCGGGAACAACCAGGATTGTAATAAGTCCGCTGGCGAAATTTCCGTTGCCGTCTGAAATTGTAACAGATATATTATCAACCCCTGAGAATCCCGGATTAGGAGTATAGATAAATTGCCCGTCTGTGGCTGCACCTGATACTGTACCGTTTTCCGGTGTCACAAAAGAAAGCCATGAAATGGGATCTCCATCTGCATCTGTATCGTTACTGAGGTGACCAGGAGCAACTACATTAAGTAAAGTGTTTTCATTAGTAACATAAACATCAGGAACGGCTACAGGTGCACGATTCTGGTCGGGAACAACCAGGATTGTAATAAGTCCGTCAGAGAAATTACCGTTACCATCTGAAATTGTAACAGATATATTTTCGATACCGGAAAATCCCGGATCAGGGGTATAGGTAAATTGCCCGTCAGTAGATGCATTTGATACTGTGCCGTTTCCCGGTGTTACGAAAGAAAGCCAGGAAATCTGATCTCCGTTTGGATCGAAATCATTTTCAAGATGACCTGGTGCTGCAACATTAAGTACGGTATTTTGTGGTAGAGTATATACATCTGCAACAGCAACAGGTGCGTCGCCAGTAGATGGACTGACTGTAACAGAGATCTGTCCGGTTGCAGTATTCCCGTTACCATCTGAAATTGTAACAGTTATTTTTTCAATGCCTGAGAATCCCGGATTAGGGGTATAGGTAAACTGTCCGTCTGTGGCTGCACCTGTTACTGTACCATTATCAGGTGTAACGAACGAAAGCCATGTAACCGGATCTCCGTCAGGGTCATAATCATTGCCAAGGTGACCCGGAGCTGCAATTATAAGTTCGGTGTTTTCCGGTGTAGTGTAAGCATCAGGCACGGCCACTGGATTGCGATTTTGATCCGGAACAACCAGGATCGTAATAATTCCGCTGGCGGTATTCCCTTTGCCGTCTGAAATTGTAACAGATATATTTTCAATACCTGAGAATCCCGGATCAGGAGTAAAAGTAAATTGCCCGTCTGTAGCTGCTCCGGTCACTGTACCATTATCAGGAGCAACGAACGAAAGCCATGTAACCGGATCTCCGTCAGGATCATAATCGTTATCCAGATGTCCAGGAGCTGTCACTATAAGTTCGGTGTTTTCCGGTGTAGTGTAAACATCTGGGACGGCTACTGGATTGCGATTTTGATCCGGAACAACCAGGATCATAATAAGTCCGCTGGCGGTATTTCCGTTGCCGTCTGAAATTGTTACAACGATAGATTCGATACCTGAGAATCCCGGATCAGGTGTATAGGTAAATTGCCCGTCTGTGGCTGCACCTGTCAATGTACCATTTTCAGGTGTAACGAACGAAAGCCATGTAACCGGATCTCCGTCAGGATCATAATCATTACCAAGGTGTCCCGGAGCTGCAACAACAAGTTCGGTATTTTCCGGTGTGGTGTAAACATCGGGAATCGCAACGGGAGGATTGTTGGCCATCAGTCCGGAATTTTGAATTAACTCAACAGATCTTTTCGATCCACTTTTAAGATATTTGGCATTATTTTCAGCATCTTCAACTAATATTACATTTTGAATATTGGTGCCTGGGTCAGACAAGTTACGAGCCTTAGGCGTAACCTGCCCGTTTTTTATTAAGTCAGAATAATTGATTTCTTTTTTTTGTTTTTCGGTTTGATTATAAAGGTTGTTCTTAGCTATTTTAATATGTCTCATTTCAGTTTCATCAATAATGACGATTGATTCTTCATTTAATATTTTGCCCGATTGTACATTTAATTTGGGCAAAGCAATGACTTTTTGCTCAGGCATAAGATGTTTCCGGGAAAGTGTTCCATCATTGAATATTTCTGCTTTTTTCATCCCCTTCATCGATTCAACGGCAACAACCGGCACAATTTGCTTTGATGTATTGCTGATTTGTGATTTCTCAGGTTTTTCAATCACCTTAACCATATTCTGCGCAATACCGGATTTAGTGGTAATCAGGCTTAGGTAAAATATTACTGTTGTAATGAAAATGACTTTTGGCCATAAGGTTAATAAAAAGCCTTTACAGAATTGTATCAGGCGAAAATCGCGTAGCCGGAGAAGCAGGCTCCCAATGACATTAAAGGATTTTAACATGGAACAGACATCAACCGGAAGGAGGGTACGTGAATTGTTAGTAGAGTTATTGTTCATAGTTTTACAATTGATGGTGATACATAATATTTTATCAAGTTGGTATCAACAAGTTATGACAATAATTTAAGACAAACAAGTATTTTATTATAATTTTTCCCGGGAAAATGATTAGATGGAAAAACGTCTGATTTCTCAATAAACTTTTACAAATAAAAAAGGGTAAACCTCAAGGTAAATCACTTAAAAACAATTGACTTTTTTTAAATGATAATTCACACCAAACTTTCACAAATCAGGTTGCAACTTATCCCAATAGCTATCGGGATTAAGGGGCCAAATTGACAACTAAAATTTCAGAAAATGCTTGCAACCAATGAATTTCAAAAATTTTGTATTTGAGAGCACTCAGATAAAGTTTGCAGTGCATTGCCTGATGTGTGAATTATGTAATTTTTTAAAGGAAATATGTAAAAAATTTGCCTGACATGGATTGTACCTTTACCTGGAATTGCTTAAAATAATTCAACTAATGAAAGCATTATTTATTCAACCCAGTTACCCGGATACATTCTGGAGTTTAAGACATGCCTTAAAATTCATTTCAAAAAAAGCGGTATATCCTCCCCTGGGGTTAATGACCGTTTCTGCCATGACTCCTGCTGGCTGGACAAAAAAATTGGTCGATTTGAATGCTTCACATATCAAAGATGAACAAATTATGTGGGCAGATATTGTATTAATTAGTGCTATGTCGGTTCAATCTGCGTCGGTTTTTGAAATCATTGCAAAATGCAAATCCTTAAATAAAAAAATGGTCGCCGGAGGTCCCTTATTCACCGAAGAACCCGAAAAATTTGACGATGTGGACTATTTGGTTCTCAATGAAGCGGAAATAACTTTCCCGCTGTTTTTGGCTGACCTTGAAAAAGGAGTAGCAAAGCATGTGTATCAAACAGATGAATTTGCTGATTTGTCAAAGTCTCCTGTGCCTGATTATTCATTGATCAACAATTCCCATTACGCTTCACAGAGTCTTCAATTTTCAAGAGGATGTCCCTTCAATTGCGAGTTCTGCGATATTACTGCCCTGCTTGGGCATAAAGTAAGGACAAAAACTACGCAACAAATATTGGCCGAATTATCTAAAATTATGGAAATCGGTTGGAAAGGAGGAGTATTCTTTGTGGATGACAATTTTATCGGGAATAAAAAAATACTGAAGCAGGAGCTGTTGCCCGCAGTTATCAGCTGGATGGAAAAAAACAAATACCCGTTTACTTTTATTACCGAAGCATCAATCAACCTGGCCGATGATGAAGAACTGATGCAAATGATGGTCAGGGCAGGTTTTATCAAAGTATTTGTGGGAATTGAAACACCCGATGAACTTAGCCTTGCCGAATGCAATAAAATTCAGAACCACCATCGTGATCTTTTAAGTTCGGTAAAAATTATTCAGGCGGCAGGTATGGAGGTCGCCGCCGGATTTATCGTTGGTTTTGATAATGATAAACCATCCATTTTCCAGCGGCAGATTGATTTCATCCAGAAAAGCGGAATTATTACTGCAATGGTGGGACTGCTGAATGCACCCCGGAAAACCCAGCTTTATAAACGGCTTGAAAAAGAAGGAAGGATTGTTTCAGATTTTTCAGGTGATCCGACAGGTTATGCCATCAATTTCGTTCCTAAAATGGATCTTCATGAACTGATGACCGGATATCAGAAAATCATCAGCGGGATATATTCCAGTGAAATGTATTATAAAAGGGTATTGTCCTTTCTGAAATCGTATAATCCTCCGCTTTTGGGGGGAAATCATTTATCTTTCGACAAAATTATGGCTCTCTTTAAATCGGTAGTAATCATCGGAATTCTGGGAAAAAACCGGAAATATTACTGGGAGTTACTGCTCTGGAGCATTTTCAAAAAACCAAAAGTTTTTCCTCTTGCTGTAACATACAGCATTCAGGGTTACCATTACAGAAAAATTTTCAGGAATATTGACTAACAGATATAATTCAAAATACAACCAGAACCTTCGGAATGGACAACAAAAACCTAAAAGTCAAAGAAATAGCAGTGAATACAAAAACAATCAGAATAAACAAAGTCAAGGGAAAAGAAGACTGAAAAACATGGAATTTTCTGATGTAAATGTAGCTGTGTTTTTTAAAAGGGCAATAAACGGGGTAATTCACACCAAACACATACAAATCGGGTTGCAACTTCTCCTGTGGTTTCAGTCTTAGGGAGGACTATAAAAGTAAAGCGTTAAATGGTATTTTCATCTAATTCCTTTTTTGATGAATCGAAATTTGGCATCAGCCAACATCATTAGTTTTATATGTTCTGAATAGCTTGTAATATTATTATTTGTAAATGAATGTTTTTCAGTCTCAGTTTGCACTTTTTAATTTTTTCTTCATATTTTCACCCTGAAAGTAATGTTTTATACTGAAACTTTATTTTGTAACTATTTGACTATAAGCAATAAAAATTTCAAATTATTTTATTAGCACAAAATGAGAAAGCAACAATTTTTACCTAAATTATACCTGCTACTTTTATATGTGTTTTTTTCAACAGGAATAAATAACCTCGCATATTCACAAAAAGTGTATGGAACCCAATCGAATTACATTTACACTGAATCGCTGGAGGATTTTCCAAATCCTGAACGGGGTTTTTACAGGTATTCAGAAACAAGAAGTGGAAATTACGTAACATTAAAACCTGAAGAACTTAAAGCTTTTCGAAGGGAAAATACTGTTAAGGGAGCAGATTATAGTGTTTACAGCACACTTGTTTTCCGGTATTTTGTGATGAGTGATTTTGTGGAAACCGATCTGTCTGAGGCATTTCTGGATAGTATTGCTATCGATTTTCGGGCAGCAAGGGAAGGAGGCGTTAAACTGATTCCCCGCTTTGTTTATACCACTTCCGCCAACAGGGGTGATTGTGGTGCCTGGATTTGTACCCCATACGGTGATGCTACCAAAGAAGTCGTACTCAGACACATTGAACAACTTAAACCATTATTGCAGGAATACAGTGATGTAATTGCAGTTTTGCAAAAAGGATTTATCGGGATATGGGGAGAACAATACTATACCGACCATTTTGGCGATGCTTCAACCTACAACGGTCAGGGAAAGTTAGTGAATAAAAACTGGCGTGACCGGAATGAAGTTTTGCAGGCTCTGCTAAACAGCCTTCCTGAAACCCGGATGGTACAGGTCAGGTATCCGCAACAGAAACAAAGGTATTTATACGGGCATAACGCTCCCACTGACTCGCCTGCATTGAATGAGTCAAAAGCCTGGAACGGGAGTGATGCAGCCAGGATAGGTCTGTACAACGACTGCTTCCTTTCGAGTTATTCAGATGTGGGAACTTATAGTGATTATGGCAACGACCTGACTGAAAGCAAAATAGATACAACAAACCTGAAACCGTATTTGGCCGGGGATTCAAAGTTTACTGCTGTTGGAGGCGAAACGTGCAGGGATGACTGGAGTCCCTTTAACAAATGTGAAGGAAATGCCGTTCATGAAATGGAACGTATGCATTTTTCTTTTCTCAATGCACATTATAATAATAAGGCAGTAAACAACCATTGGGTGTCTGGCGGATGTATTGATGAAATCAAAAGGCGACTGGGGTATCGTTTTGTTTTAAGGGAAGCAATTGTGGATAATCAGATTGAAGCAGGAGGAGTCTTTCGTATTTTGTTAAAGATGGAAAATGTCGGATTTGCTTCTCCCTTTAATCCACGCCTGGTTGAGGTGATTATGAGGGATATTAAAAATGGTGATGTTTATTCGTTCAAGCTTAAGGCTGATCCAAGGTTTTGGTTTGTTGGAAATTTCCAGGTAAGTGAAAAAATTCACATTCCGTCGGATCTACCTAAAGGTAAGTATAAAATACTGCTCAACTTGCCAGATCCAGAGCCTACTCTGAAGAATAACCCCGATTTCAGTATTCGTTTAGCGAATGAATGTCTTTGGGAGGCAGAATCGGGATTAAACAGCTTACAGCATGTATGTGAAATTAACTAAACGCTAATTTCCCTCATAAATTTCTGAATAGAGGGCCTTTTGTTGATTTTATACTTGAAAAGTTAGTAAGATATTGTAAAAGATAATAGATTTGAACCTTCAGTATTTCAATAAAAGTAAATGATATTTATACAGGATATACTCAGATTTTTGGGATTCATCTGTTTAGGAAAACATCTGGTTGGTATTCGAAAACCTGTTATAACCAAACTCCTGGTTCAGTGGATTATTCTAACCACATTTATATCATCCTGTGAGTCTGACCCGTATGGATCAAGTTGGGACAATGAAGAATCTTTTTCCATTAGCCAATATCTTGATAAAAACCAGGCTGAATATTCAAAATTTTACAAGCTGATGGCCGAAGGAAAAATGCTGAATACACTTTATGCTTACAATCCTTACGGTAATGATTATACTCTTTTTTTACCTACAAATGAAGGAATTGATCATTTTATACAGCAAAATCAGAATTACGAAAATTTTGAAGAATTAGTAAAGGATACAAGTTTTATTAAAATATTAACGCGTTACCATACGGTAAACGAAAAAATTCATACTGATGAGTTTCCTGACGGGGCATTGAATGACACAACGCTTACCGGAGACAGGCTGGTTACCAGTTTTTTCTCTGACGGGAACAATCAGCTTATTAAGGTAAACAATTCAGCTCCAATTACTTCGTCAAATCTGAAAATGACAAATGGTTATATCCATGTGATTTCAAGGGTTTTGCAAAAAAATGAGGTTTCGGGATATGACTGGATCCAGCAACAGGAGGATTATTCAATTTTAGCAGAAGCTATCAGGCGTTCGGGATTACAAAGCAGATTGTGGTGGAATAAATATACTATTCTTGCCGAACACGACAGCATTTATCACCGGAACGGTATTTATAACATTGAAGACCTGATTGCCCGTATTGCAACCCCGGGTATGTCACTTTCGAACCGAAATAACACATTTTATCTGTTCGCTGCATATCATTTTGTGGGCGGTGAATATTATATGAATGATTTTTCATGGGGAAATAAAAAATATACCACTCTGGCCACTGGAAAATTATTGACCATTGAAACCGGTGCAGAAATAAAAATCAATCCGGGCATTGATAACTATGGATACAGAATTTCTGAATCTGGCGATACCACATTGATGGACTATATTCTCCCTGTTTGGGAAAAATGTAATGTAATGACGCGTACAGGCGCAATTCATTCAATTTCAGATGTGCTGTTTTTTGAAACTCTCCCTGAAAATTGACTGATGGATTCGTATTTAAAATCCTGACGATTGCTTATTTTTTTACTCGATTTTAAAAATTGAACCAGTAACGTACACTCCAGGATCTGCCGTTGTCTGTGGGTTCTCCCAACTCGGCAGGAGTGCAGGTTGTGACGATTCTCGATTTATATCCTTCTGTGCAGGGTAAAGTACCCCGAATTGTATTGCTTGCATGATCCCAGGTGATGTTTTTACCCCCTAAAGTTCGAATAATTTGCTTTTCGGCACCTTGATTGGTTAGGGAAACTCCTACCTGATTCAAAATCCAATTTTTGAGTGTATTGCTTCCCACATTCTCAACCTGACGTGTTAATTTATTCAATACCTGGAAATTATACATGTCTTCATCTTTATTAATCCAATTGATTAACAGCGACGAATCGGACATTAAAGCGTAATCGGGAATTGGGAAAAAATACAATGGGCCATTATGATTGGCAATGACATCAATAGCTCCGGAATACAGCATTGCCCGCCTGAATATAGAATAGCTTGGACGGCAGAACACCGGCCCGGTAACACTGGTAAACACCCGGTCGGGGATATATGAATTCAGACCTATGAATGTACAGTTGCTGCCAAATTCTTTTCTGATGATACCTTCTTCCTCCTGATGATACCTGTTTCCTTTCTTAAAAATTTCCTGATATTGATTTTTTGATGGAAATATTGGAGAAGTTTTAAAATTTTGTGCAATAATGATTTCAACAATATCAGGTGGAAGAGATTTCTGATCGGTCCAGTGGGGGAATCCGGACTTTGCGGTTAGCGTGCCATCAATAA
This sequence comes from Mariniphaga sp., assembly GCF_041687215.1. Taxonomy (NCBI): domain Bacteria; kingdom Pseudomonadati; phylum Bacteroidota; class Bacteroidia; order Marinilabiliales; family Prolixibacteraceae; genus Mariniphaga; species Mariniphaga sp. Next base: position 57,043 of record NZ_JAWLCI010000019.1, on the reverse strand, counting down.
ATTTCCTGAAAGCGTCGTCGGTTGGAGCAAACAAACCATTGTGTCTGACAATGGTTTGATTTAAACTATAGATACGTTCACTATGAAGATCAAATGCCAGTTTAGTGTAATTTAAATCCCACAAAGTATCAACTAATCCCCCAAATCTTACTTCTGGCTGATTAAAAGTGGCAGTTATGTTTGGCTCAAAATCCGGATAATGCCAATAAACCATTTCCATGAAAAGTTTGTAGGATTCACCCGGCACCTCTTTTTCAAGCAGCTCTTTTGCACTTAGCATGGGGTTCACAACCTTGTCAATGATATGAATAAATCCGTTTTCGGCAAAAACATCAGCCTCAATTATTTTGGCTCCTGCAAAATATACATTTCCAGGTTCATAAATCCTATTAAAATAAAAGCGATAATCTTCAGAAGTAAGCTCGTTTGTTATTAAATACTCATCAAAAAAAATGGGCACATATTTTCTAGACTGAATAAATACTCTTTTATAACCGTCTGAAATTGTTGAATCCATCACTATCATTTCCTTCTTTCTATCCCTCTTAATCCAGTACTTTTCAGCAGGATTTCTCAACATTGTCTCACGCTTATATGCAAATGGATTCGAATTATTATCATTTCCTGTTTTCCATCCATTTACGCCGAGGTTCTGCAATTGATCAAGCGTCCATGGATTCTGAATAATATGGAATTCGACGATTCTGACAAGCTCCTCTGGTGGGATATCAGAAATACTGGCATACTGATTTTCAACCAAAAACTGTTTCATAGCTTCGTCCGTTGGGGCGAAAACACTCCAACTTCCCGATACGTCAAGTATCTTATCCAGGCCTGTTAATTGCAAACACTCGGTAAACAAGGAAAGGTTTTCCTGAACTGACACACTGGTATATAATTTTCCCGGAAGCCAATCTGGCCGATTATACTTCTCATGCTCAGGCCACACTTCACAACCCGTTAAAAGGCTTAAAAGAATTGCCAGGAGAAATAAAAAAGTCTTATGTTTTATCATTATCTGGTAAGATCGAAAAAGTAAATTAACGTTGAAAAAGTAAAACTACATATAAATCCGGAACTTTTTGTATTCTGTTGACTAAGCACTTTCGTTTTGACATTCAAAATCACTCGCCAACTAAATCATTTTTAATACCTTTGGGTAAATCAAAAACTTAAAAAATGAAAGTTATCTCACTGGAAAAAGTTGAAAAGATAAAGGTAAATATGGAAGGCGCAACCGGGGCATGGAAACAATTGCCGCTTGGAAGTAAAGACGGTGCTCCTGTTTATGCATACAGGGTTTTCACCGTTGAACCGGGAGGACATACACCTTTTCACAACCACCCGTACGAACACATGAATTATGTGATAGAAGGCGAAGGCGCACTGGTAAATGAAAACGGGAAAGAAACTTTTTTGAAGGCCGGCGATTTTGCGCTGGTAGAACCGGACGAAAAACACCAGTACCAGAATACCGGAACCGGGCCGTTTATAATGATTTGCGGGGTTCCAAAGGAATTTGAGTAGTCACAGCAAATTCAGATCAGAAAATTAAATCCGTTAGCCACTAAAAATTCAGGAAACGGGATTACTCAGCCATAACAAACTATTGCACATCAGGTTAAGTGCCATCTATTTTGAAATAATCGAAATCCACATACCCACCTACTGATTTAGTGGCATAGTTAAACAGTCCAAACCGGTAGCCCATAAAATGCGGAAGCGTATATTCCAATCTCAGTTGCGAGCCGATTTTTGTCCAATTTTTTCCATCGAAGCTGTAATAAAAATCAGCCACATCATTTCGGTTTCTGAAATCACATTCCGCTTTCAGGTATATTTTATCTTGTTCCAGCAGCAGGCTTTCCATTTCAACAGGCTCATCGGTCTGGGCACTGACCATTACAATTTTCTTTGCCTCGTTTTCGAATTTCACTCCTACCAGTCCGTATTTTTTCTGCAACAAAGTCAGCCCGGCAAAATCACCATCTTTCATGTTCGAAACATCGATTAATGTTGAACCCGAACATTCCGGGCCAATGGTTCTTTGCGTCAGCGTATTTTTTGCCTGAAGAAAATGTTCATCAATCCACCCGGTTTTCAGGCGCAGGTACCCTTTCCGACGGTTTACCGACCACAAATCGTTGTCAGGATTGTGATTCCATTGCCACACCAGCGGTAAATCGGGCTCCCCTCTTTTGCGTTTAAAATCATCCGAAGCTACAATTCCGGGAATCAAACCTTTATTTGCCGGAAGATCAAGTTCATCGGGTACTTTACCGTCAAAGCCCAACACAGGCCAGCCATCTTCCCAGGTAACCGGAACCAGATACGGAATTCGGCCAACCGAACCGTAATCGCGGAAGAGGTAAGCAAACCAGTCGCCGTCGGGTGTGTCGATTAATCCACCCTGCGCAATTCCCCTGTCCTGCAATGCCAGCCGGCTTTCCCAGGGGCCGGTTATTTTATCGGCGCGGTGAATAATGACGGTGCGCATACCGCCTCGTGGCCAGGTAATGTTGAACAGGAAATATTTGCCGTTCACTTTAAAAAGTTGCGATCCTTCGGAAGGCAGCATGATGTTGTCACCTGCCGGTTCGCTGGCATTTTCGATTAAAACCCGTTCGGTCCCTTCTTTTACGCCCGTCAGGTCTGCTTTCAACTCAATCATCATCAACCGGCCAACGCCCCAAATCATGTAAATTTTTCCATCGTCGTCGAAAAAAATAGTGTGGTCGTGGTAACTCGGACTGAAGGAAATCTCTTCCCACGGACCGTTTTCGATGTCTTTGGTTGAATAGATGTAGGTTTTATTGGTGGTTCCTGCAAAAGTGCTCACGTAATAAGTGTCGTTGTGGTACCTGATACAACTCGCCCAGGAACCGCTGCCGTAAGCATTTTTCCCGTTTTCAAGATTTAGTGCATCCACATTAGCGAGTGTGTCATAGGCGTAATTCACGATTTCCCAGTTCACCAGGTAAGTCGATTTCATGATGGGAACCCCCGGACTCATGTGCATTGTAGTGCTGCTCATGTAATACGTGTCACCCACCCGAATCATCGACATATCGGGCACATCGGCATGGATGATTGGGTTTTGGGCCTTATTTTGAGCAAATATTGAATTTCCCCAAAAAAGGATTACCAAGCTAAACAGAATAATAATCGAAGACTTCATCATCATTCAGGTTGAGCGTCGTTGGAGGAAGTTGCATACAAACCGATTAAGTTCCCCGTAAAACCTCCGGCCACGTTGGTGGAAAGAATATCGCCTGAAACGGTGCCGCCCAGATTTTGAAATTCGCCTTTACCAACGGCATAATTGAATTGGTAATCGTCGCCTTCGGCTTTTACCTGAAGCTGAATGGGTTGAGTTGCATCAATTTTGGTGCTTGCAAGAATTTTCGATTCGCCTTTTTCAGTGCGCTGCAACAGCAGGTAATAATCGTTTTCCTTTTTTGTTAACCCAAACACATAATTAAACTGTTCGCTTTGGTAACAGACCATTCCTGCCAAATCTTTTTCTGATCCTGGTGTGAAATCCAGCGTTGTTGTTGCTGAAAAAGTTTTGTGCATTTGCCGTTGAAACAGCGCAGAAATGGGTGCAACGGCTTTTATGCTCTTATTGAACGGGTTTATTTGTAGCCTGTTGAGGTTTACTGTAATAAAATCTTCACGTGGGCCCCGCATTCCAATCCACCGGTAATCCAGCTTTTCCGACGAAAAATCTTCGGTGAACGTAAAATTCCCGTTGGGGAAAAATCCATTCTTTCCTGTTTTGTTCTCAACACCTTCCGGCATTCTCAGTTTCGGTTCCATTGGAACCAAACCGTTCTCGAAAACCGGAAAATCCCCGCTCCAGTCAACCGGCAGAATAAACGTTTCACGACCGGTGTTCACCCGGTTTTTTTCATTAGGACGAACACCAAGAAAAACGCCGTACATCTTGCCATCAGTACCTTCCACCAAATCGGCATGGCCTGCCCACTCCACCTTATTGGACCGGTTGGGGTTCAAATACCTCTGCGAAAGGATGGGATTATTTACAGCCGGCGTGTATGGTCCACGTGGATTGTCGCTTACAAAAATCACCTCGCTGTGCCAGCCGCCTGTGCCACCTTCGGCACACATGAGATAATATTTACCGTTTTTTTTGTAAATGTGTGGTGCTTCAATCCAAATGGGTTTTTCAGAAATATTCACTCCGCCGTCAACAATAATTTTGTCGGTGCCGGCCATCACCTGGTCGTTTTCCACATCGTAATCCCAGATTTTAATTACCCGGTGGCCGTTATATAACTCTTTTCCCCGATCCGGTGCATCGTTGTGTACCACGTATGCTTTCCCGTCGTCATCAAAAAACAGTGACGGGTCAATGCCGCTGAAATTGAGTTTGTATGGGTCACTCCAACCTTTAAACGGATCTTTGGTCTTCACCACAATATTGCCAAAATCGCCTGCAAACTGTGTGGTAATCATATAAAAAGTATCATTGTTCGGGTTGTATTTGATGGCTGGGGCATATACGCCGGCAGCAATTCCTGTATCGGACACTTTTAGTTGAGATTTCCGGTCCAGCACATGCCCAATTTGTTTCCAGTTCACCAAATCTTTCGAATGAAAAATGGGCACACCCGGAAACATGGCAAACGACGAATGTACCATAAAATAATCGTCTCCTTTTCGTGTTATGGCCGGGTCGGGATAACAGCCCTGCAAAATGGGACTGTAAAATTCATCGTCTTCCAGAGAATAATCTTTGTAAACCTGGTCATCTCCCTGATAAACAAACTGTGAGAATACCGGCTTGTTTTCAGGTTGATTTGGGTTTGCTGAATGGTTTTGTCCGAATTCAACAAAAGACAACAAAAACAAGGGAAAGGGGATTAGCAGCAATAAGGAATTCAATTTGAGTTTCATTTTGTATTGTTTTTTAATTTTTTTCGAATTTAAGCAAATGACTTTTTCTATTTATTTTGAACTAAAAATTACTGATTATCAAATTTAAACAACAGTTGCGAAAACTTGTAGAGGCTGGTTTTCCAAACCTCGAAATCGTGGTTTCCGTCGTAAATTTCATAATGATGAGGAACGCCGTTTTCTTTCAGGTAGTCACTTGTTTGGTTGCTGATATTGATAAGCCCGTCTTTATTGCCGCACGAAAGCCAGAGCAGTTTCAATTGTGCTTTCGCATTTTCAGGATTGGGTACCAGTTCCTGCGGTGGTTTGGTGTTGGGCGCCGATGAAAATCCGCCTACCCAGACAAATTTGTCGAGGTTACCCAAACCGAAATTGAGCGACTGTCCGCCTCCCATCGACAAACCGGCAATGGCCCTGTGTTCCCGGTCTTTCATCACCGGATAATTTTTTTCAACGAAAGGAATCACATCGTTCAGCAAATCCTTTTCAAAGGTGGCAAATGATTCCTGTTTTTCAGGAGCAAAAACATTTCCCGTGGCCCGGTCGTCTTTCATTGCCCTGCCGTTGGGCATCACCACAATCATAGGTTCAATTTTGTTTTCGACGTAAAGATTATCAAAAATAACCTGAGGGCAGCCGCCGTTCAACCATTCAAATTCATCTCCGCCAATGCCGTGTAAAAGATAAAGCACCGGGTATTTTTTTTCGTTTGAAAATCCGGGCGGTATGTAAATAACAGCATTCCGGTTATTGCCAACTGTTTCTGAAAAATAGGTTATTGTATCGATATTCCCGTGTAGAATGTCAGAACGAACAACATCGAAACCCTCTGGTGCCGGATTTGCTATTTCCTGCGAATAGCCGGCAAGGCTAAGGAAAAAAGGAAATACTAAGGAAATTAATTTTTTCATATCAGGTTAATAACTATTGATTTAGAATACTTCATAAAAAAAGTAAAAATTACTGTTATGGCGAAATGGAAAAGCATCTTTTTTCGATTTTGTGCTAAAAAATTTTTTTCCAGTAAAACTATTTATCTGCGAAGCAACCGGATGTAATAGACACCGCCGGCAGTGCTTCCTTCGTGCGCCTGAAATTTCACCCGAACAAAATCTTTTCCTTCAACCATCGATTCCGGAATTTCATAAACCACATTCTGAAAAGCCGATTGGCTCCACCGGCCGGTGTTGTCTTCAGTAACCAGTTTTTCGTTATCGATAAAAATATCGAATTTCCTGCTGCCCCATTCAAATCCCCAGTAGCGCACCTTCAACTCCAGATTTTTTTCTCCGCCGGTGGTTATCCGGTAACTGAAAAATCCTCCGTTGCGGGCTTTCCTGTAAAATTCATCCCAGTTATTTCCTGAATTTGAGTTTTCAGTTTCCATGGCATGGTCAGCCGATGTGGAAGGCCAGTGGGTGGATGCCAAAGGCATGTTTCTGGGCGGCGCCATGGCCGGACCGGTTTACGTATTGCTGGGAAAAAGAATCATGCGAACCATGCTGTTTCCACCGCAGAAAACGCTGGTTGATGGCGATGTATCTTTCCGGCAGCACGAGGGAGGCCATACCACCGGGCCAAACTGGCCTTACTTTATCAAATTTGCAGAACGCTATTTTTCGGAATAATTTTCATCTTTTAAAAAATCCCACAAAAAAACCGGCCTCCCCTAAACGGAAAGGCCGGCCTTAACTTTTATGCTGATGTTTTAGTAATCACAATAGTTGTTTACCTGCGCCCTGAACTTCTGGCTGAAGAACTTCTGGAGCCGGCACTTTTAACGGCAGGTGAAGAACTTCTTGATGAAGAACTCCTGCTTACCGAAGGAGATGACTGACGGGAGGTACTGCGTGAAGTGCTCACTTTTGGAGCTGACTGACGAGCCGAACTCCTTGAAGTACTCACTTTCGGTGCAAATTTGGTTTTTGGTGCACTCTGCCGCGAAACTGAAGGTGCAGACTTACGGGAAACGCTACTACCGGAGGAACTTACAGACGAACGATTTGTATTTTTTCTCGTTGAAATAGTGACAGATTTTTGAGGAGTGCTGGTTCTGGCCTGTCCTGTAACTGCCGGACGTTGTGAAGAATTTGAAGACGAACTGCGAACAGCATTACCTGAACTTCTTACCGGTGAACTTTTAACACTCCTTGTGCTTTTCATCTCAGCCGAACTGCCTGAATTGGAAGTACCCTGCCTTACAGCTACTCCCGTGTTGGTCCTGGCCGACCTGCTTTCGGTTGAATTGTTCAGCCTGGTGGCTGAGTTGTTACGAGTCGTTCCTGAATTCTGCCTGACTGAAGAATTTGTATTGCTTCTAACCGTTGCAGACTTCCTTTCAGCACTGTTTCTTTGTGTTACAGCAGTATTGCTCCTTTGAGCAGAAGACCTAACTGCAGAGCGTGTTCCAACACTGTTTTGGGTATTGGTACGCGACCTTTGAACAGCAGTGCTGTTGGCTCTTGTTCTGCTGGTTGAACTGTTTCTGACTGTTGCAGAATTTCTACCTGAATTTTGTCTTGCATAAAGTACTTCACCCTGATTCCTTAAATCCGGACGGGAATAGGTAGATTTATAAACTCCCTTATTAATATTTACAGTAATCCTTGGAGAATAATTCCTGATACTGGTATAGTAGTGATTTTTATACCGCGGGTACCTGTAATGGTTCCAGTGACGGTAATGGGCATAGTAATGATTATGCCAGTGATAGTGGTATCCATAGTAAGTATGCCAGTAAAACGGGCGCCACGGATTCCAGTAAACCGGACGGTAACCCCAGTACCATGATGAACGCCAGACACTGTAAGTTGGAAGGAAAATAAACCGGACAATAGGCCATTCAGCTACCTGATAAGTGTTTGTATGAATAACGGTAACATTTTTGGCTCTGCGGGTATTGCCTGCATAGCCCGGATTTGGTGTTGCTCCGTTTTCAGCATAGTAGGGTTCTACAATATAGTTTTCCCCGTAGAGTAATTCGTCGCCTATAAGTTGAACCTGGGCAGAACCGTCGTTAAACTGCTGAACAGTAAAAACGGCTACGTCCTGATTTTCATGCTGATTGATTGCAACACGTAACACAATGTTGTGAACATTCCCGTCAACATAATCGTAAACCATAATGTAATCGACCATGTTGTCGCCATTCAGGTCGAGGTTGTTCACCAAAGTACCCTTATTATTCAGATTTCTTTCAAAATCTTCGAGTGTTTCAGATTCCTGGAAGAGTTTCATTACTGCATAGAGATTTAAGTTATCACCTGGCAAACCCAGATATTCATCCGGATAATTTTGTGCCCCGGCTATGCTCCAGCCTGCTACCAGCAGCGCGATGATTGATGTGATTACTAAATTTTTCATGACTTTAAGTTTTAAAATGAACTTTTCTTCGCTTAAAATATACAAAACACGTACCAGTTTAAACAAATCATACATAAAATATTGTAAATCAAAACAATAACAACAAATTTTAATAAAGAAAGGAAGTTTAATATTTTGCATTGTTTAAGGAATTTAAAATTCCTACTGTTGGGAGAAATGTTACGAAGTTATCTTTAAACCGGGAGTTTTGTTTCCGGGTGTCATCAACCACATTACAACAATTACCATTTTTAATTTGTTAGAATTTAAATGATTACCATAGAAAATAAACAAATGGATGAAGATAAATTTTTGGCATTGTTGCGCGGGATAAACGTTGGCGGGAATAATATCATAAAAATGGCCGACCTGAAAAAATGTTTTGAAAGCATGGGATTTACCTGTGTTAAAACTTATATTCAAAGTGGAAATGTGATATTTAATTCGGTGGAAAAGGATAAAACACTGCTCAAAAAACAAATTGAAGAAACATTATCCAAAAGATTTAAATATAATTCAAGTGTTTTTATAATTGATTATAAGCAACTTAAACATGTAGTAACTGATTCACCACCAAATTTTGGAACAGAACCCGATAAATACAGGTCAGATGTTCTCTTTGTTAAAGATTCACTTAATCCGATGGAAATATTAAAAAACATAAAAATTAAAGAGGGCGTTGACAGCGTCTGGTCCGGCCTAAACGTAATATACTTTTCGCGATTAATCAGCAGAGCCTCGCAAAGTTATTTGTCAAAAATAGTTTCGATGCCGTTTTACAAAGAAATTACCATACGCAACTGGAATACAACTACAAAATTACTTGCCTTAATGGAATAAATTTAAAACATTTATGAAAAACAAAATTCTCACAACTATAATTCTTGGCATCTTCATAGTGATTTCCTGTAAAAAAGAAACAGTAAAAGATTTACCGGAAGTTCCTCAGTTAAAAACCGAAACCATTCTTACCGGTTATCAGATTATTTGGGGAATGGATTTTCTGCCCAATGGCGATTTGATTTTCGGGGAGAAGCAGGGAAAACTTTACCGCAAAAGCGATGATTCAGTTACTGAAATTACGGGTTTCCCGGAAGTTCTTTCTTCAGGGCAAGGCGGGCTGCTTGACATTAAAATCCATCCCAATTATTCAAATAACGGATGGATTTTTGCAAGTTTTGCTGCACAAAAACCAGAAGGTGGTGGCGAATTAAGGCTTATTCGTTTTAAAATTTCGGGCAACCAGATGCAAAATATTGAAACCATTTTTACCACCAACGAACCCAATTCATGGTATGGCCATTATGGAAGCCGAATAGTTTTTGATGAAAATAATTTTCTCTTTCTGAGTTTAGGTGAAGGCGGCAGTTCAAGTTATGGCGGGCCAAACTCAAATAACAGAAATGCCCTTAATCCAAAATCGGATTGGGGAAAAATACACCGGCTAAATGACGATGGAAGTATTCCTGCCGACAATCCGGAAATTCCGGGAAATGACAGCCCAACCTCAGTATATTCCTACGGACACAGAAATCCTCAGGGACTGGCATTTCACCCTGAAACAGGAGAACTTTGGGAAACCGAGCATGGACCAAGAGGGGGAGACGAAATTAATATTATTGAAAAAGGGGCAAATTACGGCTGGCCTGATTATTCACTCGGGATGAATTATGACGGAACAAATATTTCTTCAGGCCACAATGCCGAAGGAATAACAGCGCCTTTACATTCATGGACACCCTCAATCGGTATTTGTGGAATGACATTTATTTCCGGTAACAAGTTTGGCATGTGGAACGGCAACTTGCTTGTAAGCGGGCTTGTATCACAAAAAGTCCACAGATGCGTGGTGGAAGGAAATACCATAATCGAAAAAGAACCAATTCTCGAAAATCAGGGACGAGTCAGGAATGTTAAACAGGGCCCTGATGGTTTTATATATGTTTCGTTGGAAAATCCCGGACGAATAATTCAAATTCAACCTGAATAATCTCCAACTATAAATATCAGAAAAGGCGGTGCAACTCATTACACCGCCTTTAAACAGGTCTTTAAACAGGTAAGCCATTTTCGGCTCAACTATCTTTCATTTGTTCACGACAAGAATTCCTTCTGAAAATCTTCCCAGACTTCTTTTGGAAAATTAGATAATGGCTTATCAACTAATTCTCCACCATCCTGCATCATTACTCCAACAGGTTGTGGCATAATTTTGGAAGCGGAAACTGCCAGAAAATCTTTAAAACGTTCCAGTTCCTGAATGGCCCAGTTCGTGGCATCTTCAGCCAAATAATATGAATTTGTATCTGCCTTCCAGTTTGAAGGTTTAATGGAATAGATCCACCCAAGCTGGTAAGGATCGTTTTTTATTAACCCGGGGTTTTCTTCCAGTTCAGAATTGGTTTGTTGAACCTCGCCGGAAACAGGAGATAGCACATCGAGACTATGTCCGTTATACCGGATTTTTGCAAGCAATTCACCCTTGTTTATTTGTTCACCCGGCTTCTTAAACTGGGTGAGTTTTACATTACCTGTAATATGTACCAGTAAATCATCAAGTCCTACAAGAGCTTCACCAGATTTATCGAGGTGTGCCCAGGTATGATACCTACTAAAGAATATTCCCTGTGGAATTCTTAAAGAATTGGCAGAAATAGGTCTGTTGGCATTTTGAAAAGCAGCAGCAGGTTTTGTCTTCCTGTTGAAAAACATCCATAACGGAACCAGGACTGCAAAAAATGAAATAATTACCAGGTACTCAATACCTTTCGTTTCGAAAATGTTTGTATATGTAAATCCTTCCATAATTTAAATTTTTGGTTGCCTTTAAATGGCAACTGGTTAATTAATGATTGTTTTTAGCCCACGAAGGTGATTCGCGCAAAACCGGCATCCGGTTAATTATCCATCTGAAAATCCAGATTTGAATTAAGATGATGGAAATGCTTACTACTATTTCCATCCACGAGGGCACGTAATGTGTTGCGGCATCCCAGCGGAAAGCGATTATAGAAACATTCAGCCGGTTTAGAATAATTCCCAGGATAGTAATGACGGCAGCAATTTTTGTTAACAAAATTTTGCCGCTACGAAAACTGTAGAAATAAAGAATCATTGGAAATAATACAAATCCTAACATTTCAAGCAGATACCAATACCCCATTGGTGTGTTCAGCAAATTGTAATGCTGCCCGTGAACAAATACCAAAACATGCATAAAAAAATAGGCAAACATGGCAAATGCACAAATTTTTGAAAGGCTTTGCACAATGTTATTCCTGGCTTTCCGGTTCTTTTCCGTTATCTGGTTAAAAAACACCTTCTGGCTAATGGAACCTTCGAAAATTACCATAGACAGACCGGCAAAAACACTGGATACCAAAAAAAGAAGTGGAATAAACTCGGAATACCAGAGGGGATGAATTTTTGCTTTGGCCATTAAAAACAGAGCTCCCAGGCCCGATTGATGCAAGGTTGAAAGTGTAATCCCAAATATTACGGCTCCAATTGTTAAACCTGACAAAATTTTATGAGCCCTTTTGGTACCGAGCCATTCAGCCACGGCAGGTGAAAACTCAAGAAATTGTGCAATAATATATAGTACAAAATGCCAGGCAACTAAAAACAATACTGAACTTGCACCAAAACTATTACCAATCAGCGGATTAAAAATATTCCATGGTTTTCCAAGGTCGAGTACCAGGGCGCCTGCATAAAAAAGGTACGCCAGAAAGCCGTTCAAAACGGTGACTCTTACAATGGAGTGATATTTTTCCACTTTCAGGATATAAACAATGAAGGTTAACACGTAAGCACCGCCGGCAAAGGCAACACCTGTAACCACATTAAATCCTTTCCACAGTCCCCAGGGAATTTCCTGTGAAACGTTGGAAACTGCCCCAAGTCCCTGAGTAAACCGAATTACAATCAGTACAAGGCCTGTCAGGATTATTGGGATGGAAATAACATTGAATGGAGTTAACCATTTGCCACGTGGTTTCAGTTCACTGAGGATAAATTGCCAGGTGGACTGATTTTGCTTCTCTTTTGTAATTGGATATGCCGGACTAGTCATGATTTTCGTTTTTATTTTGTTTTGACTTGGTTGCTTCGTGTATTCCTAAGAGCAGTGTTGGCACCAGAACAAAAACTGACGGTACACTATACAAAAAACTCTTTGTTAATGAAGGATATGATGAATTTTGAAGCCGTGTATCGAATCCGAGTTCGTTTTGCGGAACTGGAGCCAGATAAAGGTAGCCGGTACCTCCGGCAACAGCTTCCCCATAAATATTATCCACATACATTTCGGGCCATTCAGTAATTCTTTTACGAGCTTCTGCAATCAGTTCACGACGTGTACCAAAAAACAGCGCGTCTCCGCAGGTTTCCACGCACACCGGAAGTTCCCCCTTAACAATGCGATCGTAACACATATCGCATTTCTGAATTTTAGGATTGGTGCTGTTGTAGTCGAATTTCGGCACATCAAAAGGGCACGAAATCATACAATAACGGCAACCCATGCATTTGTCTTCGCGCCAGATTACGGGCCCTTCCTTGGTTTTATACATTGCCTTGGTGAGGCAGGCTGCAGCACATGCAGGTTCGTTACAATGCATGCACTGGTTTCGCACATAAACCTCACCCTGTTCCGTTTCATAGCTGTTAACCACGCACCTTTGTTTTTCGCTGGTTTTTCTTAAAACACCAGGTTTCATTTCGTCTTCCGGTTCTGGAAGACCATGGGCTTTGGCGCAGGCTTTTTCGCAGGCTCTGCAACCTATACAAATGCTCGAGTCGTACAGAACGCCATGAAATTCAGTTTCATCGTCGGGCGATTTAGGTGAACCCGATGAATTAAAGCCGATTATGGTCATGCCTGTAATACCGATAGCCTTAAAAAAACTTCGTCGATTGATACTCATAACTCAATTTTTAATTTAGTAAATACTAAAGTTTAGATTTTTCTTTTATTTAGATGAATCCAGAAAATGGGTTTGGAAATCTTCCCAAACTTCTGGTCCAAGGTCTGCCAATACATTGTCGGTAAGTTCACCGCCATCCTGAAGAATAATATGATTATAAACCAGGGAATTGGAATTAGCTGAAGTGGCTAAAAAGTCTTTTAACCGGGTAAACTCATCGTCCAGCCAGTCTCTGAACTTGTCGGCCATAAACATAAAACGTGTTTCCCTCAGCCAGTTTGCAGGTTCAATCTGATAGACCCATCCATCTGCATAAGGAGATGAATTAAGTTTTTCAGGATTCGACAACAAATCTTCGTTGTAGTGTTTGATATATCCTGAAACCGGAGAATAAATTTCAAGTTGTTTACCCTCTCTGATTATGGTAAAGATTTTTTCTCCTTTTCTTACTTTTTCACCCGCAGTTTTCAGTTTTACCTGGGTAAGTTGTCCGGTTATGTGTTGCAGAAAATCATCGATACCAATTTTTACCTGCCCGTCTTTTTCCATAAACGCCCAGGTGTGTGATTTATCGTAATACAATCCGGCAGGTGCGGTAACAGAATTCACATTTAATGCCGGGGTGATGGCTATGTCCTCGCTAACAATACCTGCTTTTTGTTTTCTTTTGAAGCGCACAAAAGCAACAACCAGTAAAACAGCAAGCGCAACCAGAAACAAAACACCCCATGCCGGAAACCCAGGCGCTGAAGTTGCAGGTTCCGGAGCAACAACCGGTTCACTTAATGCAAGCATGCCTGACGCTTTTTCCCTGCTCGATAGATTACTAAATCCCAGAGCTCCCAACGATTCCTGCCCGTCATTAATTACCCAGGCTAAAAATTCCTGAACAACCTGATTTTTTGGCTGACCATCAGCAAAAGCAAAAATATCTCCGCACAATTCTTTCGGATACTTTCCAATCCAGGCCCCGCGGGTCAATTCTTGCGGGTTGTTAAAAATATTTTCATAACCATCAATTTGTCCGTTTTCGTTTTTATCAATGGGAAGGATAGCTATTTGCCCGGCAAAAGAATTTTCTTCTGAATTAAGAACATCTGTCAATTTGCAAAAAGCTACTGCAAATACATCATTTTGCACAGTAGATACCAACTCCGATACCGAAACGATATTTTTTGTTCTGATGATTTCAGAAGTTAATCCGGTAAAACCAGATAATTTCGAAATCACCTGTTCATTATCAGAAACATAAACATGAATTGAAGTCGGATTTCCTTCATTAATCAGGGTTGACCAATTTGTGTTTTCTGAAAGAATCCTGGAGAAATCATCAGAAGTAAGTCCTTGTTTATTCAATTGTTCAATTAAAGGATTTTTTACATTAAAAACCGGCACTACAATATCGTGCCCGATAACCATTTTCCACGAAGGCTCAGTTTCCAAAACTTCCGAAGTGAGATAAACCTGTCCCCCCGCAATTTGTGATTTATTTACGATTTCATTTACAACGACTTTTGCATTGGAATTGCTTTTTTCAAATCCTGAAATCCAATGGGACGTTAATTCCACCATATCGGGCGTACTGTAAATCTGAACAACCTGGTCGTTTTCAGACCCAGCCTGCTCCCGGGTTTGGTTGTCAATTCCCTTTCCGCTAACCGCGAAAAGTATGAATGACAACATAATTAGTGACGATAATAAAGTTTTCATAATAATGCTATTAATTAAAGTTTCATATTAAATACTCAGAACGCTGAAATCCAATTGATTACTGAACTCGTGCAGTATTAATCCAAATAGGGTGCCACAACAAAAACCTCAACATACACTACTGTTTATTAATAGATTACAATAAAAACTGTACATAAATTATTCAGCACCAACTGTTGAATATATTTACATCAAATCCACTTCAGCATGTCAGTTTGTTGTTTATCAGCAAAATACACGAACTGTATATTTTATATACACTGTTTAATATTTCAACATTCATTATTTAAAAATCCCGGTTTATACGCTGACCTAGAGAAAATCAATTGAAAAACCTGCTGCGTAACATATTTTTTAACCTGAAATTCAAAAAGATTATCGGAGCATTAAAAAGGACTGATTTTCTTTTAGCATTAAAAAAGTTTGTTATTTTGTTGAATTCAGATGAAATAATATTCTGTAATGAATGATTTTAAATGTAAATACTGAAAAAATGGAAGAAGAGAAACCTGCTGTTCTTGGAATGGGCAATGCTTTGGTTGATGTAATAAATATTCTTGAAAATGATACTGCACTGGCCAAATTTGGTTTGCCACGTGGCAGTATGACTCTGGTTGATGGAGAACTCTCGCGTAAAATTTTTGAAGCCACTCGGTTCAACCAGCGGCAAATTACAACCGGTGGCTCAGCCGCAAATACCATACACTCACTGGCGGCACTGGGTTCAAAATGCGGTTATATTGGTAAAATTGGAAAAGACGAACTGGGAGAAATTTTTCAGCAGGAATTTGAACGAGCACAAATTGAGACCTTCCTGATTTCAAGCGAAATAGAAACCGGCAGGGTAATGTCCCTTGTTAGTCCCGACTCGGAACGCACAATGGCTACATATTTAGGTGCTGCTGCCGATTTAAAACCCGAAGAGCTTTCGTCTGAAATGTTCCGGGGCTTTTCTATTTTTTACATCGAAGGTTACCTTGTTCAGGACCATAAATTAATTGAAACAGCCATTGATTTGGCCCGCAGCGAGGGTTTGAAAGTTGCCATTGACCTGTCCAGTTTCAATGTGGTTGAACAGAATCTTTCTTTCCTGAAAAAACTCATTGCAGAAAAAACAGATATTGTTTTTGCCAACGAAGAAGAAGCCCATGCATTTACAGCGAAAGGGCCAGAAGAAGCTCTTTCAGAAATAGCTTCGGTTTGTGACCTGGCAGTTGTTAAAATCGGAAAGGAAGGTTCCCTGATTCAAAAAGGAAACCAGCAGACGAAAGTTGGAATTGTTGAGGCATTAGCAATTGACACCACCGGAGCAGGAGACAATTACGCTGCCGGATTTTTATATGGACTGACCAAAGGTTTAAACCTTGAAAAATGTGGACAAATTGCAGCACTTGTTTCCGGGAAAGTAGTGGAAGTGATGGGTGCAAAAATACCGGAAAACAAATGGGTTGAGATTCTTGAGCAGGTAAAAAAAATTGAAGCTTAAAACAAACCGTGAATCTGGGCATCAATTTTATCGATAATTGAACTTAAATCTTCTGGATTTGAAGTAAAATCGAGGTTATCTACATTAATAGTGAGTAGTTTGCCCATTTTGTAATCAGCAGTCCATTTTTCATACCTCTCGTTAAGCTGTTTCAGGTAATCGAGCCGGATAGAATTTTCATATTCGCGGCCTCTTTTTTGAATCTGATTTACCAGTGTTGGAACGGATGCGCGAAGGTATATCAGTAAATCCGGTGGTTGAATTAAACTAACCATCAAATCGAAAAGGGTTTTGTAATTTTTAAAATCGCGGGTACTCATTAAGCCCATGCTGTGCAGGTTCGGTGCAAAAATTTCGGCATCCTCATAAATCGTCCGGTCCTGAATAATGGTTTTTCCCGATTTGCGGATATCAATAATTTGTTTAAACCGCGAATTCAGAAAATAAATTTGCAGGTTGAAAGACCAGCGTTGCATATCGTTATAAAAATCATTCAGGTACGGATTTTCATCCACATCCTCGTAGTGAGGCGTCCATTTGTAATGTTTGGCCAATAACTCTGTTAATGTGGTTTTTCCGGCTCCAATATTTCCTGCAACGGCTATATGCATAATTATATTTTTAATTTAAGTGTGAAAATAAAGATTATTTCTCTAAAAGTTTCATCAGATCATCCAGGTATTTCCGATCGTTAGAAAGTCGTGGAATTTTATTTTGTCCGCCAACTTTCCCCCGGTTTTTCATCCATTTGTAGAAGGTTCCTTTAGGAGCAACAACCAGGTGCAGCATTTCCAAAGTAAGATCTTTGTGTCGCTTGGCTTCGTAATCCGAGTTTAATTCTTTCAGGCTTTCGTCCAGAACTTGGGCAAATTTGTTTTTGTCGTCAGGCTCAATTTCAAATTCTATAATCCATTGGTGAGCTCCTTTCTGGTTATCGCCCATAAATACCGGCCCGGCAGTATATTCACTGATTATTGCCCCTGTTTTTTGACAGGCCTTTTGCAAAGCATTTTCAGCATTGTCAACAATAACTTCTTCGCCAAATGCATTAATAAAATGTTTTGTGCGTCCGGTAATTTTCAACCGGTATGGATTTTTTGAAGTAAACTGAATAGTATCGCCAATAATGTAACGCCACAAGCCGGCGTTGGTGGAAATAACCAAAGCGTAATTTTCATTCAGTTCCACCTGTTCCAATGTGAGTACCCGTGGATTTTCAGTGCCATATTCACTCATCGGAATAAATTCGTAATATACACCGTAATCCAGCATTAACAACATTGCCTGGCAAGTGGGATCGTCCTGAATGGCAAAAAATCCTTCCGAAGCATTGTATGTTTCCATGTAATGCATTTTTTCTGAAGGAATAAGTTTTTTATACTGTTCGCGATAGGGTTCAAAATTTACACCGCCATGCGTAAAAACCTCGAGGTTTGGCCACACTTCCAGAATATTGTTTTTGCCTGTTTTTTCAAGAATCCGTTTCAACAATACCAGAAACCAGGAAGGAACACCGGCCAGGGATGTAACATTCTGGTCGAGCGAGGTATCAATTATTTGTTCCATTTTTTCCTCAAATTCCTCAATCAGTGCAATTTCTGCCGGAGGAATCCGGATAAAATCTGTCCAGAAAGGAACGTTTTCAATCAGAATGGCCGACAAATCTCCGTAATAGGAATTGTTGCTGAAATTATTGATTTTATGGCTTCCGCCCAGTGTTAGAGTTTTTCCCCACAGCACTTTGGTTTCAGGGTAATTTTTAATGTAAATGGCAAAAACGTCTTTGGGGCCGCGCAAATGACAATCTTCCAATGCTTCTTTCGTAACCGGAATAAACTTGCTTTTATCGCTGGTTGTACCCGATGATTTGGCAAACCATTTCACATCTCCGGGCCAAAGCAAATCGGGTTCACCTTCGCGCAAACGTTCCACCCAGGGTTTAATATCGTCGTAAGTTTGCAGCGGAACGTTTTGCTGAAAAGTTTCAATGGCACGAATTTCTCCGTATTTAAACTTTTTCCCCCATGTGGTATCTTTTGCCCGACGAAGTAAATTTAACAACGTTTCTTTCTGAATATCGTTGGGGTGCTCGCGGTATAACTGTATTTGGTAGTTCCGCTTAAAATTTATCCAATTTATTACTGAATTAAGCAGTGGCATTGTAATCTTAATATATTAGCTCCCAAAGTTAGAAATATTTTGCAAGGGGAAACGAAATGAAAATGTTTTGGAGGTTACTTGTTCAAAACTATTCTGAATGTGGTTCCCTTGCCAAGTTCCGACCATTTAATAAAGATTTTCCCCTGGTGGTAGTTTTCAATAATGCGCTTAGCCAGCGACAAACCGAGTCCCCACCCTCTTTTTTTCGTAGAATAACCAGGTTGAAAAATAGTTTTGAATTGCGATTTTGGTACACCTTTTCCTGTGTCGGTAACATCAATTATTACCGTGTTTTCCTTTTCACGAAGCCCGAGTGTTATGGTTCCGTGATTATCCATGGCGTCAATGGCATTTTTGCACAAATTTTCTATGACCCACGAAAACAGTGCAGCATTCAGCGGAATAAAATAAAGTTCTTCCTGCGGGAATGCAGTTTCAAACCTCACTTTTCCTGAAGAACGGGTTTTCAGGTAACTAACGGTGGAATTTAAAACCTCAACAATATGAGTTGGCACCAGCTCCGGTTTCGAGCCTATTTTGGAAAAGCGCTCAGTAATTTTTTCCAGACGCTGAGTATCTTTTTCAAACTCTTCAATTAGTCCCTGATCAACATCCTGGAGTTTCAAAATTTCTATCCATGCCATTAAAGATGAAATGGGTGTGCCTAACTGATGCGCAGTTTCTTTCGACATGCCTACCCAAACCTGATTTTGCTCGGCACGCTGGGTAGCAAGAAATGCAGAATAGGCTGCAATAATAAAAACCACAATTACAATGAGCTGAACAAAAGGATAATAGCGCAGATTTCGCAAAATATTCGATTCCCGGTAATAAAGTAAAAGATAATCATCATCTTCTTCTGACAAGTTGATGCGGATGGGTTCCGCGTGCGTTTTCATCTTTTCCAGTTCCTTGCTCAGTACCTGCTCTTTCCGGCCCTCGCTGAAACTAATATTGGCATCGTAGTTAAAACTGCCGTCAGGTTCAACAATAACCACGGGTATGGTTGTATTCTGTTGAAGTATTGATTGAATAAGTGTAAGATAAGCGGTATTCAATTGTTCAACTCCTGCCTGGCTTCCGTTCTGAATTCCTGACTCAGCAAGCCGTTTGGTTGCTTCAGCCCAGAGTTCAACTTTTTTGCGTTCCTCGTTGGCCATTTTTTCGGTTAACCAGTTGGTATAAAGCAACGAAGCTACACCAATTAAAACTGCAACCAACAGAAGTAATATTTTTCCACGCTTTCTTTTAAGGTAAATATCCAAGGTAAGCTATTTAATTTGTTTTCCTGAAAACGGGAGAATGAAATAAATATTATATTATTTCCCAAGCATTTCCTTAACAGCCCTTGTAATCCCGTTTCTATCAATCCCGCAGAGCTTATATAATTCTCTTAACGACCCGTGTTCAATAAACTTGTCGGGAATTCCCAGCACTTTTACCTGTGCCGAATATCCATTTTCGGCCATAAATTCCAAAATTGCACTGCCAAAACCACCTTTAATTGCGCCATCTTCAACAGTAATAATTTTATTGTATTTTTCAAAAACAGTTGACAACAAAGCTTCATCAAGAGGTTTAACAAAACGAAGGTCGAAATGTGCAACTGAAATTTCTTCTTCCTCCAGTTTTTTGAGTGCATGTTGAGCAAAAATTCCTGATTTTCCAATGGTGAGAATGGCTAAATCTTTCCCTTCCGAAAGTTGTCTTCCTTTACCAATTTCAATTTTTTCAAACGGTTTTCTCCAATCCGGCTCAATTCCGCAACCTCGCGGGTAACGGATTGAAATGGGTTGTTTCAGTTCGCCCAACTGAGCAGTGTACATCAGGTTTCTCAGGTCGGGTTCATCCATGGGTGCACAAACAATCATATTGGGCACGGTTCGCATATAAGTAATATCAAATGCACCATGGTGTGTTGGCCCGTCTTCGCCAACCAGTCCTCCCCGGTCGAGGCAAAAAATTACCGGAAGGCTCTGAATGGCCACATCGTGAATAACCTGATCGTAGGCACGCTGCATAAATGTAGAGTAAATGTTACAAAACGGAACCATGCCTTGAGTAGCCAAACCCGCGGCAAATGTTACGGCGTGTTGTTCGGCAATTCCAACATCGAAAGCCCGGTGGGGCATTTTAGCAATCATCAGATTCATGGAACACCCCGAAGGCATTGCCGGCGTAATTCCCACAATTTTTTCATTTTGCTCGGCCAGTTCAAGCAACGTTTCACCAAAAACATTCTGAAATTTATGCGTGTTTTCAATGGGACAACCCGAAATAATTATTTCCCCGGTTTCCTTGTTAAACAGACCCGGAGCATGATATTTGGTCTGATCTTTTTCGGCCTGTAAAAAACCTTTTCCTTTTTTGGTAACAATATGAAGCAATTTTGGTCCGGGAATATCTTTTAAATCATGCAATACTTCTGTAAGGTAGTCCACATCGTGCCCGTCAATTGGGCCAAAATACCTGAAATCGAAAGCTTCGAACAGGTTATTTTCCTTGAGTAAAATATTCTTGAGCGCATGTTGGTTTTTTTGAATGAACTTGCGCGTTTTCTTTCCAAATCCATCAAGTTTTCCCAAACCTTCCCAAACCTCCTTTTTTACCCGGTTATAAGTATGCGATTTGGAAATATTCAGCAAATATTGCCCAATAACTCCCGCATTCGGATCGATGGCCATATTGTTGTCATTCAGAATAACCAGCAAATTTGCTTTTGAAGCGCCTGCATTGTTCAGCGCTTCAAATGCCATTCCTCCGGTCATGGCGCCATCGCCAATAATGGCAACTATTTTCCGGTCTGATTCATTTTTCAAACCGGAAGCAACAGCCATACCCAAAGCAGCAGAAATAGAAGTAGATGAATGCCCTACTCCAAATGTATCGTATTCACTTTCCTCGCGTTTTGGGAAACCGCTAAGACCTTTAAATTTTCTGTTGGTATGAAAAATATCCCGCCGTCCGGTTAAAATCTTATGTCCGTATGCTTGATGGCCAACATCCCAAACCATTAAATCGTATGGAGTATTATATACGTAATGAAGAGCTACAGTAAGCTCAACCACTCCAAGACTTGCACCAAAATGGCCAGGATTTGTTGAGACCGCATCAATAATAAACTCCCTGAGTTCTTGACATACTTCAGGAAGGTTTTCGGGTGGCAATTTCTTTAAATCGTCTGGGCCATTTATTTTATCAAGCAATTTTTCCTTAACTTTAACCATCTCGCGTGAAAATATTTTCAAAGATACAACAAATCGAATACTCCAAATTGTTCAAAAAATATTACACCTATTCAAATTTGTTATCAACTTGCAAAAAAAGTAAATTTAGCCGGAATTAAAATTTAAAAAAATGAGAACTGTACATATCTTAATATTTGTTGCCTCAATCCTGATGCTTTCCTCTTGTGTTTCTACAAAACAATTCACTGATGTTCAGGACAAATTAAAAAGCGCCACCCAGGAAAATGAAGTGTTGAAACAGTCGAACATGAGGCTGGAAACAGCTAATCGTGAGTTGGAAAGCGCCAACCGGCAGCTTACCGAAAGAAACAAAGATTTGAATGCCCAGTTGGAAGAGGCGCTTTATAACCTCAATGCCCAGAAACAAAAATATGCCGGATTGGAAATCGACATGCAAAACCTAAACCGGCAGCTCGACATTTTAAAAACCGGCAGCACTTCGGAAATTGAATTACTGATGGAAGAATTGCAAGCTGCCCGCCGCGATTTAAACCTTCGCGAAGACCGGCTCCGTGAGGCTGAAAAGGAACTGGAAGACAGGAATGCACGCCTGATTGAACTACAGGAAGTTTTAGCTCAGAAAGACCAGGCAGTGAAAGATTTGCGCGAAAAAGTTATGCGGGCACTCACCGGTTTCACCGATAACGGGTTGACTGTTCATGAAAAGAATGGGAAAGTTTACGTTTCTATGGACGAAAAGTTGCTGTTTAAAACCGGGCAGTGGGCTGTGGATCCAAACGGACAAAAGGCCTTGCGTGATTTAAGCAAGTTGCTGGCCGAAAATCCTGACATAAACATTATGGTGGAAGGCCACACCGACGATGTTCCCATGCGCGGCTCGGGCGAGGTGAAAGACAACTGGGACCTGAGTGTAATGCGCGCCACAGCGGTTACAAAAATTCTTACCCAGAATCCGCAGCTTGATCCGGAACGCATTATTGCCGCTGGTCGCAGCGAATACGTTCCTCTGGTTCCTGAAAAAACCCCGGAAGCCCGGCAAATGAACCGCCGCACTGAAATAATTCTTACTCCAAAACTGGATGAATTGCTGGAGATTCTGGAATCTAACTGATTTTTAATCGCAAACAATCCTGCAGATTTCAACCAACCCGTCCAACGTTAACAGTAATTCCACATTTTTGATATTTTTCGTTAGTGGTGCTATTACTGAGCTCAATCCGCCGGTAGCCACTACGGTAAGTTTTTCACCCAGTTCCTGCTGCGTTCGTTCAATCATGGAATCAACAAGTCCGGTAAACCCGAAAATAATTCCCGACTGAATGGCATGTACCGTGTTTTCGCCCAAAACCGAGGGCGGTGGAGTTAAATGAATCTGAGGCAACTGGGCAGTTCCGCCTGCCAACGCAGCAACGGCCGTATGCAACCCGGGTGCAATAGCCACACCTTTTATTTCACCATTTTTACCGATTGTAGTAAATGTGAGAGCAGTACCAAAATCAATAACGGTAGTTAATTTTCCAAATTTTTTATGGGCTGCAACCGCGTTGGCTACCAAATCGGCGCCAATTTCGTAAGGATTTAAAATTTTGATGGGCAACTTCGGGTAAATATCGGGGCCCACAATTGTAATGTTTGTACCGTTGAGCAATCCCGTCAGCATTTCGGTAAACGGACGAACCAGCGAGGGGACCACACTGCTCAAAATGATGTTGTTTACATCGGTCCGGCAAATTTTGCCAGCCGAAAGCAACGAGCGGAAAATAACTTCGTATTCATCGGCTGTCTTTTTATGGTCGGTTTGAATGCGCCAGTGGTTCAGCCACTTCCCGTTATCGTTCACTCCAAAAACGATGTTGGTGTTTCCTATGTCAATTGCTAATAGCATTACTAAATTTTCTTTATTGTCTTGATACCTGCTACTAAAAGTCTCAGAATCTAATCTTCAAAACAAACTTAACTGATTATCTTTTTCTTCCGGCTTTTTGGGTGGATTATTTTTTATTTGCTGAATGAGTTCATGCTGTATAGAACTGAGAAACGGACTTTTAGGCAGGTTAAATTTTCGTCCGCGCAGCGTTCTGCTCCGGGCATGCGTGAGATACAACAGTTTTTTTGCACGTGTCATTCCCACGTAAAGCAATCTTTTTTCTTCTTCCACATCCACTTCGGTTTTGTAAAGATTGTAAGGTAGCAATCCTTGTTCACAGCCCGGAATGAAAACACACTCGAACTCAAGTCCTTTGGAAGCATGAAGCGTCATCAGCGAAACAGCTTCGAGTTGCCGGTGCGTGTCTGTTCCCGAACCCAATGCAAGAAAATCAAGGAATTCATTCAAATTTTTCATTTCTCCGGCCAATGCGACAAAACGGCTCCACTCATCGTTTTTAAATTTCTGATTTCCCATGAATTGTTCTTTCACCCAATGCAGAAAATCAACCGGTTTCCCTTCATTCATTTTCTTTTGGGCCCATTCAAACTGCGCGGCAGAAACCGGTTGTTTTTTGAGTTTGAAAAGCGGTTGTGCCTGTTCATAGTTTTTCATGGAAAAAGCCTGAAGCAAGCTGGTAAATTCGATAAACGGTTCTTCACGAAAAAACGGAGTCGTTCCAACTTCCTGGTAAGGAATGTGGTGGTCGCTCAATGCTTTGGCAATGGCATCGAACTGGTTGCGGGTGCGACACAAAACAGCCAAATCGGAGAGACTGGAAATGCCTTCGTTTTTGTCGCCGTGGGTTACTGAGCTGTCAATGGAAAAGAAACTGACACCGCCCACCAGATCCATTATTTGCCGGGCAATAAATTCAGCTTCGGCAGCGCCTGTGGGTTGTTCCGAAACAGAAACCTGAACACCTTCAGAAAGGCCTTCCAAAAAGCCGGAAGGTTCTTCCAGCACATTAGCCGAAGCCGAAAGTATGGTTTGTGAGCAACGATATGAACGGGTGAGCCGGAACACTTTAGCACCAGGGTAATCTTTTTCAAACTTTTTGATGTAACCGGCGTTTGCACCACGAAATCCATAGATGGACTGATTTGCATCGCCTACCACGCAGAGGTTGGAACTGGCATCGGGAGCAAGTTGCCGCAACAATTCGTACTGCGCATCGTTGGTGTCCTGGTATTCATCCACAAAAATGTACCGGAACCGCTTTTGAAAAGTGGCTTTTACTGCTTCATTTTTTCTGAAAAGCTGCAAGGGTTTGGCAATCAAATCATCCAAATCGAAAGCATTGAGTTTATGCATTTCCGTTTCATACTTTCTGAAAGGTTCTGTTTCAGCTTTGGTGCCATTTTTTATCTCAGAAATTTCGTTGCTCAACTTTTTAGCTTCGCCTGATTTCACCCCGGAAAATGATTTGATGATTGCATGTTTCAACCCCTCATCCACCAATATAAAGTTTTCACTTCGGTTAAATTCTGCATTGAATTCTTTTAAAACAGAAAGACCGAAAGCGTGAAAAGTAACCACAGTAACTTCGCCGGCTTTTGATTTGTTTTTCAGCAAAATTTCCAGCCTTTCCCTGAGTTCGCCGGCAGCTTTGTTGGTAAATGTAATGGCCAGAATTTCTTCAGGTTCGGCCATGTGATTTCCCACCAGCCAGGCAATTTTACTGGTGAGGGTTTTGGTTTTTCCGGTTCCCGGTCCGGCAATTATCAACGAGGGGCCTTCATTGTACTGAACAGCAGTAAATTGATCCGGATTTAAATCATTGAAAACCGGTTTTTCAGTAACTATTATTTTGTATTCTTCCGCTTTTTCAGCAGCCAGATTTTCATTCTGCTCTTTTTGATGCAACAATTTTTGAATGTCCTTCAAATCGAATTGAATCAGTGCTCGTTTTTCAGGTGGTGCCGGTTTTACCATTTGAAAAAGAGAACCTGTAGCTTCGAAATTTTTTACCTCACCAGGCCTGAAAACACTGATTACACCATATTCACCGTCATATCCTTCCTGAATGTAAATTTCACGGTTGCGCATTCTTCGGATCGCCTCGGCCAGAGTGGAAGAGGTTTTTGCCTCAATTTCCTCCAACGGAATTTCCAATAAAATATCCAGCTCTTTTCCCAGCTTTCCCAAAGTTTGCATGTATTCGGCTTCTACTTTTTTCGATTTCACGCCAACTCCTTCAATTTCGGCCAGCATTTCTTTTAACGGAATAATGGAACGGAAGGGCAACTTGTTGGGGCGGCTTTCAATATTTTCCCGGTCTGATAACTGAATTACCCGGTTCATCACACCAATTGTCACCGGCTTCCCACAAACCGGACAAATGGATTTGTTGCGGAGCGTTTCCGCCGGATTCCAGCAAACGTTGCATTTCCGGTGGCCGTCATAATGGTATTTTCCTTCTTGTGGAAACATGTCGATGGTTCCCAAATAATTCTCCGGTTTTCCGGTTCGCAGCGCTTCAGTAATGCTGTGGTAACTGAGTTCAGTATTGAAAACGTTGGCGTTTCGTCCCAGCCGGTCGGGCGAGTGGGCATCGGAGTTGGAAACCAGCGTAACATTGTCGAGAAACGAACAGAGCCAATTCATGGGTGGATCGGTAGAAAGGCCGGTTTCAATAGTGTGAATGTGGGGCGATAAGTCTGCAAAACACTCCTCCAGGGAATCGAACCCCGATTTGGAGCCGAGCATGGAAAACCAGGGGGTCCAGATGTGCACCGGAATAAAGTAGTTTTCTTCGCTGCAATCGAGCACAATTTCGAGCAAATCGCGGGAGTCGAGCCCCAGGATTGGCCGCCCGTCGGAAGTGAGGTTGCCGCCCAGGTTCAGCAACTTCTGGTTAATTTTTTCTGCTTCTTCAAATCCCGGGGCCAAAACCACGTTGTGCACTTTGCGCACTTTATCGCCACGTTTGTAAATATTGCTGATTTCAGCCGTGAGTATAAAACGTGTTTCGTTGTCGCCAAAAGGTGAATCGAGCCGGTACTCCTTTTTCAGTTTGAATAAGCCGTTGCCGTCGGGTTCGGTTTTTTCTTTCAGTTCGGCCAGCCAGCCGGGGTGGGTAAAATCGCCGGTGCCAACAATTTTGATTCCTTTCAATCCGGCGTGATAGTCGAGGTGTTCGGGTGTGAGCGTTTTACTGGTAGCCCGCGAAAAATGGGAGTGGATATGTAAATCGGCGATAAACTTCATGATAAAAATTTACCTGAAAAGATAAGGGTTTTCACCGGCACAAACGAATTCCAAAAACAGATTTTGTTCTCCATCTTTTAAAAATTTACTGAATGTTGCTTTTTATTTGTGTTTTTCGCGATTAAACAAATATGATATTTCCCTCCTTTTGGAAATGGAAATTTTGCTAGCTTGCACGCTGAAAAATGTAATTCATAAAAAATTATGGCAAGCAAAAAAGATTTAAAAAAAGATATTGACATGCTGATGTCAATGGTACTTAACGACTGTTTTTACGTATTGGAATACAATCCAAAAGTAGATACAAAAGCCGTAATGAAAATTGCAGAAAGTATTATGGAAAAACACAGCGAATTTCGCTTAAGAGTCAATCACCCCGATGGAAAAGACAACCCGAAACTGGTAAAAAAATATTACAATGAACTTGCTGCAGATGTTTTAACCGTTGCCGATGATGCTTTTGAAGCACTTTCTGCGGAAGTTAAAAAAGTGGCCTGATTCATTTTTTAACAAGTTCGAAATCCTTGTGAGCAACTACCTTTCCACTGTAATAAGTAGTTAGTTCCCAATAACCTAACTTATCTTCAAGGGGTTGCCATGCACAGTCGCCAAGGTAAAATTGAAAATCATTGGTTCTGATGAATTGATCGCCTTCGAAAGGTGGAACAATTTTGCCGTTTTCATCTTTAAATGGTGGGTGTTCAATTTTAAACGAAAGAGTTTCACCCTTCCCCCCATTAATTTGCAGAACGTATCCGAATTCAGTTCCAATTTCAGCTTCTATGCGGGTAGTAAAATTAAGGATATGAGGAATTTTCGCACTTTCACGATTCCACTTTGAATATTCCCCGTAACTAATCATTTTAAACACTGGTTTACGTTTTGCCATCATTAAAAATCTTTTACAGCATATATAAATTTAGTTGAACTGAACATTAATATACTATTTTTACGCCGAAAATATTTAAAAGGTGGTTTTTATCAGGGAAAATATCAGGCTGTTGTTTGCTTTGTTTGTGCCGGTATATATTTTTATCGCACAAAGTTCACTTCAAAACAGGCATACACATATCAGTGCCAACGGCATAGTTATTTCTCATTCCCATCCGGTTAACCACGATAAAAATGAACCACTAAACGCACATGACCATTCAGATTCGGAAATTTGTTTTTATCACCTCGTATATTTCGATTATTTCTCCCATTCGCCTGAAATTCAAATCATAATTCAGGAAAATTCGTTACGGGAAAAATATTACGTTACGGATGAAAAAAGCAAACAGCAATTCTCAATACACAGAAACTTTTCCCGCGGTCCTCCTTCATTTTTTAATTTTTTTGCTTAGCAGGTCATACCGGTATTTATTGTTTTTGAATTGAAAATATCCCTATAAATTGGGATTTTACAGTAAAACGGTCCTGTCTATTTTTGCGCCTGATGAAGTGTTTCAATTAACCAGTTAAAATGGTGGAGGAAATCCATCAACCGCTAATTTTTAAAAATGAGATTTAATTCAGTATTCAGTTTATCTGTATTTCTTATTGTTTTTTCTCTTTCGGGGTTTACAAATGAGCCTGAAAATAGATCAAATACCGATGCCATGCTTTTTGGCGATGTAAAATCGGAGGGCGATCATATTCCGTTTGCAACTGTGGTGATACAAGGAACAACTATTGGTACAGCAGCCGATGCCACGGGACATTTTAAACTCACCGATATTCCACTGGGAAAACAAACGGTATTGATTTCGGCAGTAGGGTACAAACCTTTTTCTAAAGAAGTGGAATTTAAACAAAAAACCAGTGTTACTATTTTGGCTGAATTGGAGTCCGACAACATTGGAATTGAGCAGGTTGTTATTTCAGCCGACCGGAATGCCAAAAGCCGCAGTAAAACGCCAACCATTGTAAATAGTATCAATCCAAAGCTGTTTCAACGTACACAAAGTATAACATTAAGCGATGGACTGAACTTTTCACCCGGACTTCGCATGGAAAACAACTGCCAGAACTGCGGATTTTCGCAGGTGAGAATGAACGGCCTTGAAGGACCCTACACTCAAATTCTGATAAATTCACGCCCGGTATTCAGCGGTTTGGCGGGTGTTTACGGGCTGGAACTCATTCCGGCCAATATGATTGAACGGGTGGAAGTCATCCGCGGAGGAGGTTCAGCCATGTATGGCAGCAATGCCATTGCCGGCACTGTAAACCTGATTACCAAAGACCCCATCGCCAATACGTTTTCCATTTCAGGTAATTATGGTTCATTGGGCCAGGCAGATGCACACGAGCCTGTTGGCGATTTTAACCTGAATCTGGATGGATCTTTTGTAACAGATGATTACCGAACAGGATTATCCATTTTCGGATTTTACAGAAACCGAAATGCGTTCGATGCCAATGGCGACGGGTTTACCGAACTGGCTTCCATTGAAAACAGCACCCTTGGCGCCCGGTTTTTCCAGCGGGTTGCAACCCGTGGAAAACTTACGTTCGATTATTTTCATATTAACGAATTCAGAAGAGGAGGCAACAAACTTGAACTCCCTTTGCACGAAGCCGACATTGCAGAGAGTGTTGATCACGCCATTCACTCTGGTGCCGCTACCTTCGATTTACTTCTGCGCGATGCAGATAAATTTTCTGCATTTTTTTCGGCTCAGCATGTTAACCGGGATTCGTATTACGGAGCGAACCAGGATCTTTCTGCCTACGGATTAACCACCGATTTCACTTTTGCATCCGGAGTTCAGTACTTAAGACAAATCGACTACCTGTTTTTTGCCCCGGCTGCTGTTACCAGTGGTTTGGAATTAAACGGTAGCTGGCTGCAGGATGACAAACTCGGCTATTACGATTTTAAAGAAGACATCCACCGTGGAAATACCAAAGTAGCAAATCAGCAACTTTCCACCAGGGCAACATTTTTACAGTCGGAATGGAGCCGCGATAAATGGATAGTTACTACCGGCATCCGTTACGATAACTACCAGGTTACTGACAATAACGGAGAAAGCAAAAAAGTTTCAGGAAACGTTTTTAGCCCGCGCTTAAGTTTCCTGTACAACCTTAACCGTAACCTGCAGGCCAGACTTGGTTTTGCCAGAGGGTTCAGGGCACCGCAAATTTTCGATGAAGATTTGCACATTGAAACATCAGGTTCGCGGCAGGTTTTACACCGGAATGATCCGAATCTGAAACAGGAAACGTCAAACAGTTTTTCGGCTTCGTTAAATTATACTTACGAATCAGGGAAATGGCAATACCAGTTTCTGGCTGAAGGGTTTTATACCAGCCTGAACAATCCATTTGCCAACGAATATGGTACACCCGATGAAAATGGAGTGGTAATTTACACCCGCACAAATGCCGAGGATGGTGCAAAAGTGCAGGGAATTAATCTGGAACTTAATGCTTCGCCTTCAAACAGGTGGCAGTTACAATCGGGTTTTACTTTGCAGAAAAGTGCTTTTGAAGAACCGCAGGAGTTTGACGAAACACGATTTTTCCGCTCACCTGACAGGTATGGTTATGCCAGTCTGAATTTCCAGCCCTCACCACGATTAAGCCTTTCGGCAACAGGCAACTATACAGGCCCAATGCTTGTTCCTTACTTTGGGCCACAACTCGAAAATCCGGAAGCGGGTGAATTGCGAAAATCAATGTCATTTTTTGATGCCGGACTTAAAATTTCTTACTCCACCCGAATTACTGACTTGGTAAAAATGGAATGGAATGCCGGGGTGAAAAATATATTCAACTCCTATCAAAATGATTTCGATTCAGGCATCGATCGTGACCCGGCATACATTTACGGGCCAACATCACCCAGAACAATTTATTTTGGAATCAGGCTGGGAAGTCTTCTGTAAACATAAAACCGAATAAAAAACAGGCTGCTCTACGAACGGGCAGCCTTTTTTATTTGCGGCACACAAAAGATTATTAATTTTGTGGCGTTCTATGATTTAGATAAAAGATATACGATGAGTGAATTGGATGACCTGAAAAAAATAAAAGCCAAAGAACGGCGGAACAATATAATTGTAATAGTGCTTGCGTTAGTTCTTGTTGCCGTAGGAGTTTTGTATTACCTGCAAAACAAGGAACACCGGGTAATTGTAAATGAACTGAATGCCGAAAAGGACTCTATTCAAATGGAATTGAGCGGCCTGGTGGTGAGTTACGATTCGTTACAAACCGAAAATGATACCATTAACGACCAATTATTTGTAGCACAGGCAAAAGTGAAAGATTTACTGATAGAAATTGAGCAAACCAAAAGAGTAAGTCTGGAGAAAATCAACTCCTACCAGAAACAGGTAACTACCTTACGCACCATCATGCGCGATTTTGTGGTTCAAATAGATTCACTCAACCGCCGAAACCAGGAGTTAATGGCAGAAAACCTGGAAGTAAAAGAACAATTTAAACGATCGGAAACTGAAAAACAGCAGATAAGTGAAGAGAAAGACCGGCTTCAACAAAACCTGCAAAGGGCTGCAGTGCTTCAGGTGCGTGAATTGATGGCCGAAGCGCTGAATTCCAGGAATAAAGATACCCGGTTTGCCAGTCGGGCAGAACGCATAAGAGTCTATTTCATTATAAACGAAAACATTACCGCCCGAAGAGGCAGCAAAAATATTTATGTGCGCATTATGCGCCCTGACCAGTTGCTGATGAGTAAATCGGCCGACAATCTTTTTCAGTTTGAAGATTTGAGAATTCAGTACTCAGCCATGCGCGAAGTGGTTTACGAAGGGCACGATTTGCCCGTGGCCATTTTCTGGGACAACACCAACGAACCCGAATTGATGGCGGGAACTTACACCATTGACTTGTTTGCCGACGGACACAATATTGGAACCACTACACTTGAATTGAGGTAAGAACCAGGTTCAAAAAAAATTGGTCTGCCATTCACTTGACAGACCAATTTTTTTTTGCCATTACTCTGCTTTCAGGCGTGCATAAAAATAGGTTCGGTAACCTGCGATAGTTCAGTAAGTTTTTGAGTTTCTTCAGCAGTAATTTCGCCAAATCCATCCATAAACTCCAACGCTTTTAAAAACAGCGTATTTTTTCCCGGAGGAACTGCCGCAGTAATATTTTTCGACAAGGTATATTTTAACGCCATTTTCATAATTTCCTCATCCAAAATAGGCTTGTACCAAACATTTTTGTAAAATTTCTGTTCGCCATCTTTCAGTCGGGTCAGAGCCATGGCTTTGAGCGCTAGAATTCCCATGCCCTGTTTTTCAGCTTCGGCATAAACCTGCGGGCCGAAATCACCGGCATTCCAGCATGCAAAATTGATGGGGAACAAAATGGAATCGAAAGCGTAATTTTTCATAGCCAACATGGCAGCATCAACCGAGTGTGCCGAAAATCCAAGGTACTTCACCTTACCGTCTTTTTTGGCCTTTTCAAAAACTTCCATAGCGCCGCCGGGGGCAAAAACCTGTTCCACCTGTTCTACCGAACTTAAAGCATGAAGCTGGTACAAATCGAAATGGTCGGTTTGCATCAGCCGGAGTGAGTTCTCCAGTTCTTGCTGTGCGCCCTCAGCGTCGCGTTTGCCGGTTTTGCAGGCCAGAAAACAATTATTCCGGTAAGGCTTCAGTGCCGGGCCAAGCCGTTCTTCAGCATTTCCGTACGAAGGAGCAACATCGTAATAATTTACGCCCAATTCGTAAGATTTGGCCACCAGTTCGTTGGCGAAATCCTGCGGATTATCGTTCAGCATAATACCGCCAAAACCAATAACGGAAAGTTTTTCTCCGGTTTTACCCAGTACCCTTTTCGGAATTTCATAACTGGGTGAAAAATTACTTCCAAAACTTCGGATGACAGGAATTGTTAATGCCAGGGTTCCCATGGCGCTGTTCCTTATAAATTTTCTTCGTTTCATATTGAGTTAATTAAATGATTTAATCTTGCAAAAAGACCTTAAATATAACGATTTAAAAATTGCATTACCAGTTTTTCATCTGCAATTATTATCGCTAAAAACAAAAAGGTGCCATGAACTGACACCTCTTTGAAACCCGGGAAAAGTACTATTCATGTCCGTGATACTTAAATGAAATTTTCATTTTCACGCGATAGTACTGAATTTTACCTTCATGCAGATGCATATCCATCTTGCAAACTTCAGCAATACGCAAATCAGATAACGACTCGGACACACGGGCGATGGCATTTTGGGCTGCTTTTTCCCACGACTCGGGACTGCTGCCCACAACTTCGATAATTTTGTAAATACTGTCAGACATAATAAATTGTTTTAAGGTTTTAAGAATTTTTATTAATGTCCTCTTTTACGATACTTCACCTGTTTTGTTTTAAACATGGAGACAAAATTCTGTATTTATGTTTTAAAAGGAAACCACAAAAAGGAGTTAGAATGCCTGTTTCTTCATAAAAACAGAATCTGCTGAGAAATCCATTACATGTTTCACCACACCGGTATAATCCTGAATTCCCTTTTCTATTTTATTGGCTTTCAGGTAGGCGTCGTTTGCTTTCGAAGCAGCCTGATCGATCTTTTCATTTCGCAACTCCAGCCAGTGTTCCCTTATTTTTCTGAAATCGGCTTTAACTCCTTCATCCAGTTTTTCGATAATTTGAGGAAGTTCTTCCAGCCGATTTCCCTGGTAAAGAAAGTACCTGAGTATAGCCAGGTTTGCCGAATATTGCAGGTGTTTCGATTCGCTTTGAGAACAAACCACCCAGGCATAAAAATTGGCTTCGGCCTCGCTGGTTATTCCAAACTGGTGAGCCTTTTCATGTGCCAAAACAAATGGATATTCCAGCGGCAGGTTGTGCCGGTTTATATGCACTTCGTTAAAAAATGGCCCGTAATAGCCCGAAATTCCTGCCTGCGCAAAAAACCGGCTCAGGGTAATTTCTTTGGCTCTTCGTCTTCCCAGGGGATATTGCAACTTTAATACCGGGGCCCATTTTTCAAAAGAAACCTCAACAAGTGAATCAATTTCGGCTTTTGTGATGCTTTCAAAATCAGTTCGCGATGCATTTACCTGTTCAACCAGGTTTTCAAACACCCTGATAAAATTTTCAGTGGCAGGTTTTTGTTCAGATATTTCCAGGCGCTGGTTCAAATCGCTCCGGTAATAATTGAAACCCCATAAAAAGTAGAATGAAATATAAACCAGCGCTAAAATGTTCAGCCCAAGTTTTAAAGCAAACTTCCACGATATTCGTTTTAAAAAACCGAACAGAATCAGTACGACGGGCAACAGAATTAAAAACCCGTAAAACAGGTCACCCAGCGAGAATGGGAACAAATTGCTTAAAAATGAAAGAAATGTGGCAATAACCGGATAAATTCCCTGCGTGTAGTATTTTTCAATCCAAACCGGGTTTCGGGCAGCCAGTTCTGTCAGAAAAAATGTAAAGACAGCAAAAAGCGGGAGCAGAAACCAGCGCAGGTTTTTTATTTTTTTTCTATGTTTTTTCATTCGAAACCAAAATGTTATCCATTCATTTTTGCCAAAAATAGAAAACTCTCGGATGAACGAATAGTTTGAGGTAAAAACTTATTTTTGAAGCTGAATTATTTTTTATGATTTATTGGCATAAAAAACATCGCAAAGTAAAAGTTTTGCTCCTGATAATTTTCAGCCTGACTTTGTCGCCTGAATCTTTCGGGCAGTCGCGGAGCACCAAAGACTGGACCGATTTTGGCAGCAGCCATGTGAACAAATGGATTCAGGTGGCCCCCGGAACTATGGGGCCGAATGCACTTCCCGTACCCGAAATGGATTACGCGCTGGTTGCAGGTTCATCGAGCCTGGAAACCGGCATCCACACCCATTTTATGAAAGGCGATACGGCTGTGAATTCATTTCTGAGTATTCGATGGATTGTTGTTCCCGAAAAAGTGGAGGTTCGCTTTTGGGGTTTCCCCACCGAAACATTCAGAATGACAAACGAAAAAAGAGACGAAAGGCAAATTTACTACGACGACCCCGGCTGGATTACCCACCAGGGCGATTTGTGGATTAGTACCCGAATTCAGGTTTTAAAAAATCACAAAAAACTGCCCGATATCACCCTGAATTATTCGTTTAAAAACACAACCGGATTAATGAAACATGGCCGCTATTCCGATGCCGGCACCAACTATTTTTACCTGGCGCTCGGAAAGAGCTTTTTCCCAAAAACCGGAATTTTGGACGAATTGCGCATTGCAGGTTTGGGCGGATTCTATTTGTGGCAAACCAACAAGGTGGAAATGGCACAAGACGAAGGTCCGCTGGTTGAAGCAGGATTGAAATTGCGCAAAAACAACTTTTCGGTAGCCAACGAAATTGGCGGATATTTTGGATACGATGTGTATGAATTTATTGGTGTGACCGGCAACAATGACCCGCTGGTGTACCGGCTGAATATTGAAAAATCAGGCAAATCAATCGACTGGAAGGCTGAATTTATTACCGGAATAAATGATTACCACTACCATACTTTTAAAATGGGAATAACCTACCGGTTTGGTGCGGAAAAAAAGTAATTCTAACTTTTCTCATCTGCTGTAAATACGGTCAGCATACTTTTTGTATAATTGCAAAGTTTTGTTATCAATCATAATATGATTAAATTAATTTCAACCGCGATTATTGCATTATCTGTATCCATTTCAGTTTCCGGCCAAAATGAAGAATTGAGGGCACAAAAAATTCATGCAAAGGCACTGACCGTTGATACCCACGTTGACACGCCGATGGCTTTGCTCAACGAAGGTTTTGATGTGGGACAGCGAAATGAAGCTCCCCGCAGCCGTGTGGACTTTGTGCGCATGAAAGAAGGCGGACTGGATGCCATCTTTTTTGCAGCTTTTACCGGCCAACGGGAACGGACTGCCGAAAATACGGAAGAAGCCTACAAAAGGGCACACCAGATGATTGATTCTACCTGGGCGGTTTGCAAAAAATACAACCACCTGGCCGAAGTTGCTACCTCATCTGCCGATGCCGAACGGCTGAAAATTGCCGGAAAGCGGGCCATTTACATTGGCATGGAAAACGGATTTCCGTTGGGAACTGACATCAAACGTGTTCAGGAATTTTACAACAAGGGAGTGCGGTACATTACACTAAGCCATTCCAAAAACAATGAAATCTGCGACTCTTCGACCGATGCAGCCGGACCGGAACATAACGGCCTGAGTAAATTTGGAAAAAAGGTGGTAAAAGAGATGAACCGCCAGGGAATTATGGTTGACGTTTCACATATTTCCGACAAGGCATTTTTCGATGTAATGAAACGCAGTAAAGCGCCGGTAATCGCGTCCCACTCCAGTGTGCGCGCCTTTGCCCGTCATCCACGCAACATGACCGACGACATGATTAAAGCACTGGCCAAAAACGGCGGTGTTATTCAAATCTGTCTGCTCGATGACTACATAAAAGACCCCGACACCACAACAGTTCGCTACAAAAAAATGCAGGAGCTGCGAAAAATTTACAACACTGAATTTGAGTCGATGACCGATGAAGAAAAAGCAGCCTTCAGGCAAAAATGGCGCGAAACCGGTGAAAAATATCCAAAGGACTTGCCAACCGTTGCCGATTTGGTGGACCACATTGACCATGTAAAAAACCTGGTGGGAATTGACTACGTAGGCATTGGCAGCGATTTTGACGGTGGCGGCGGTTTGGCCGACTGCGAAGATGTGAGCCAGATGCCCAACATCACCCGCGAAATGGTAAAACGGGGTTATACCGAAGAAGAAATTTTGAAAGTGTGGGGCGGCAATTTTTTCAGGGTGTTCAGGGAAGTGGAAGAGTTGGCAAAAAAATAAAATGAGCCGGAAAAATCCAGCTCTGAATTTTGTGGGTTGTACTGGATTCGAACCAGTGACCCCTACCCTGTCATCCGCCGGCTGGCGGACTAAACCAACTGATCTAACATTTTAAATGGAATCAATTATTCTTAATTAATTCCCATACAAATCTTCTTCCAGCTGCAGTTTTCAGTTGCTTTTCTCTTTTTAATGCTGCTGTTTTTGTCGCACATTCTTCGGTGTAAACTAATTTCCACGGTTGGAATTTACGCGTCCAACCTTTATTTCGTTCATCATTATGTGATTGTAATCTTTTTTCAGGATTTTCGCTGTACCCAATATAGATCTTATCGGATTTTGATGAATATAGTGCGTAAACAAAGTACATTCTGAAAGTTTATGTGGGTCGTACTGGATTCGAACCAGTGACCCCTACCCTGTCATCCGCCGGCTGGCGGACTAAACCAACTGATCTAACATTTTAAATGGAATCAATTATTCTTAATTAATTCCCATACAAATCTTCTTCCAGCTGCAGTTTTCAGTTGCTTTTCTCTTTTTAAAGCTTCTGTTTTTGTCGCACATTCTTCGGTGTAAACTAATTGCCACGGTTGGAATTTACGCGTCCAACCTTTATTTCGTTCATCATTATGTGATTGTAATCTTTTTTCAGGATTTTCGCTGGACCCAATATAGATCTTATCGAATTTTGATGAATACAGTGCGTAAACAAAGTACATTCTGAAAGTTTATGTGGGTCGTGGCAGATTCGAACTGCCGACCTCATGCCTGTCAAGCATGCGTTCTAAACCAACTGAACTAACGACCCCCTACCCTGTCATCCGCCGACTGGCGGACTAAACCAACTGAGCTAACAACCCCTATCCCTGTCATCCGCCAACTGGCGGACTAAACCAACTGAGCTAACAACCCCTATGCCTGTCATCCGCCAACTGGCGGACTAAACCAACTGAACTAACGACCCCTACCCTGTCATCCGCCGGCTGGCGGACTATACCAACTGAGCCCTGCCGGCAGGCAGGCAGGTAACAACCCAAGTGCCGGCAAAATTAGTACAAAATTTCAGATGAATGACAGGGAAAAACAGAATTTAGGAGTTTACAGGGAAAAACTGAACTTAAAAAGCTAATTTTAACGCAACCTAATTTTAAACATTTGCATCTTACGAAAAACAGAATTATGAAAACCTTACAATATATATTTGGAGCAATAATAACCGGACTGTTATTAACTTCCTGTGACAAAGAAACCGACAATTTATCTACAGTTTGCGACCAAACGGTTATTGTAAGCAAAGAAAAGTACAATACTGCACCCAATGACCAGCTTACGATAAACAGTGCCGAAATAAATGCTGATTGTTTAGAAATTAATTTTGCCTCAAGTGGCTGCAGCGGAAGTTCCTGGGAAGTAAAGTTAATTGATTCAGGGATTATTCTTTATTCCAATCCACCTCAAAGAAATTTACGGTTGTCTTTAAAAAATCAGGAACTGTGTGATGCCTATATTGGGAAAGAAATAACGTTTGATGTTAAAGATTTACAAGTCGATGGAAATAAGGTGTTACTAAATATTACAAATTCCGGTGACCAGATTTTATACGAATATTAAAACAACCCAAAAGGTTAGCTAAACAGCCAAAACAAATTGAATATGAAACTTTACGACTTCAACAACAATAAAATTACAGGAATTGCCCTGTTTGTCATTTTAATGCTGCTTTTGCTTTTAAAAATGATTTTTTAACGCAACCAATACCATTGAAAAACCATCATGTTAAAAAAAACTATTCCAATGAAAAACAATATTTTTTACAAAAGTTCCGCTCTCCTTTTAGTAGCTTCAATGACACTGTTTTCCTGCGATTTATTCAACCTGAACTGGGGAGGAAACAAATATACCATTGGCCACTTTCCAACCTCGCCGGTTAATTTAGAGGAATTTAATACGGAGTTCGACGATTACAATTCCGACATCCCCGTTTTTTTGGATGTTTTTCCTTTTTGTTTTTCATCGAACAGAAACAGCAAAGGTGAAAATTTCGATATCGTTTACAAACTGATGTCGGTGGAATTTTCGAAAAAAAACGGGAAACTTGACATTTATGAAGAAACCCGAGCCAATCTTTCTGTTCATATTGAAAATGAAAATATCAATAAGGCGCTAAACAAAATCAATTCACCTTTTGACGAGTTTGGGCCCTGCCTTATTCCCATGGGAAGAACCAGTGGCGGAACGAATATGAACGGAAGGTTTGAAACTTACATTTTCCTTTATTCAAACAATTCAAACGGAAATCAGGATATCTTTTTTACTCAGAATCTTGAAAATGAAAATTATGAAGACCCCATTGCTGTTGAATTTCTAAATTCAGATTTTGATGATGCTTATCCAACCTTCAATAACAATAACTCTGAAATTTATTTTACGTCAAACAGAGGCGGCAAATTTGATATTTACAAAGTTGAAACCGACAACAGCAAAGAAATCGTTGAAATTTTAGCTGAAAACAGTTCAGCGTCCGTTGAAAAAGATGGTGTTCTTTCTTCCGGATTTGATGACAAATGCCCGTCCATTACCAATAACATACTGGTTTTTGCCTCGAACAGAGTCGGCGGATTTGGCGGGTACGATTTGTATTACTCCGTTTTTGAAAACAGAAAGTGGAGCGAACCCGTCAATTTTGGGAGTGAAATTAATTCGGAATACGATGAATTCAGGCCCATTGTGCGATCCGATAAATGGGAATTCGACAACGACATGATGATTTTTTCATCGAACCGGCCGGGCGGAAAAGGCGGATTTGACTTGTATTTTGTTGGTATTGAAAGAAAAAAAATTACTAATTAAAATAACAATGAAACAGATTCTAATCATTTTATTCATTGCATTAACAACAACTGCTTTTGGGCAAACGCATATTATAGGAATGCAGGTAGGTCTGAATCTTACAAACATATCAGCTAATGAAATCTTCTATAATTCAGAAATGAGAGCTGGATTTACTGGCGGAATTACCTACGACCTCAAACTTTCCGACAGATACCGAATTGGAGTAGATGTTTTGTATTCGCAGCAAGGATTTTCTGAAAAATTTAGTCTCGTTGATGAATATGGAACGTATTACGGGGAAGTAAATTCTGAAATGAATTTTGACTATATGAGTATTCCCATAAAAATTGGATACGAAATAGGAAATAAAATAAAGATTATTCCAAAAATTGGAATGGTGCCTGCATTCCCGGTTACTGCAGAATCAATTATCCCTAAACTAAACGATTCAAAACTAGTTATCGGACAGGAAACGGTTGATCAAATGGATTATATTTCAAAATTTGACTTTGGAGGATTAATTGAGATTGGCATTGAACGTGCTTTGTCAGAGAAACTTATAATTTGTTCGGCGTTAGCTTACAAACATAGTTTAACTACATTTTCAAATATAGACTATTTTGGCGATCACAATTTGAGGCATTATGGATTTTCAGTTTCAGTGGGAATAAAACATGGACTATCCCCAAAAAAATAATAGCGTTGAAAATTGATGAAGAGAACAATAATAATATCACTGTTCATTTTCAGCATTGAATGGGTTCATGCACAATTTGCTGAAAATCATGCAATTTATCTTTCACAGGAACTAAATTTCGGAAATTACATCGGACTAAATGCAGACCTGAATTACGTATATAACGAACGGTTTTCTTTAAAAATCGGATACAATGGGAATATCCGAAAACCAAAATCACAACCTGAAGATTACTCCTCTGGTTTGATAAAAGTAATGATTTTGGGATTGGAAAATCCTTATGATCAAATTGAAAATTACCAAATTGCTTTTGGAAAAATTGACAGGTTAAACAAAAGTGGAACAATCAGGATCAATTTTTTAGTTGGAATAGGTTATACAATAATAAGAGAGCCTGAAAACTGGCAAAAGATTGATGATGGATCTTTTTTTTTCGAAAATTATACCTGGAATTACAAAAGAAACAATGCCGCGAGCCTGATTATCAACCCAAAAATTGAGTTTCCATTTACATCGGTTTTTGGATTAACCGTTTCGCCTATGCTCGAAATAAATAAATACAGAGTTTATTATGGCGTTGGGATTGGAACAATGCTTGGATTATTGAGAAAAAGAAAAACAAAACCAAATTAAACCTGAATGATACATAGAAACTGAAACCACCTGCAAAAAATCAACGTCATTTTTCAACTACATTTTTTCTTATCAAACAAATGCTTTTAACACACGAATACGGATTTACCGGGAATTTTTATCCTTAATGTTATGATAAAATTGTATTTTGTCCCTTCATTTTAGCAACAAATTAAAGAGTTAAAATTAATGCTGAAATCGAAAAAACCGATCGCGAAATAGACCAAATGGTTTATGAACTGTATGATTTAACCGAAGATGAAATAAAAATTGCAGAAGAATCGTTATAGCTTTCAAAACAAAAAACCTTCTGCCATGAAAAAAATCATCACAACTGCAATTATCATTTTAGCAACCTTCACAGCTTTCTGTCAGGAAAAAGTAACCCTGCCGTTTGAGTTTCAGCACAAAAACAGCATCCAGTTGGAGTTGTTCGGGCACGGAGCTTTTTATTCCGTTAATTACGAACGCATTCTGTTAAACGGAGAAAATTATAAAACCACTGCCCAGGCAGGCTTTGCGTGGTATCCTCCGTCAACCGATGTGCGGGAATTTTGGATTCCGGTATCTATTAACGAACTGATTTCCTTCAACCGGCACCATATTGAATTTGGGTTGGGAACGGCTTTTACCAATGAAGAAATGCAGCGTTTAACGGGCGAAAACACAAGGGATTGGAGCACTTTTTTAACCGGGCGCGCTGGTTACCGGTACCAAAAACCCAACGGACGTTTTATTTTCAGAATTGGTTTCACCCCAATGTATGAACTGGATGGCAATGAACTTCATCCGTCAGGCGGAGTATCTTTTGGGTATAGTTTTTAAAAAGGTAGGAAAAATTATTTTCTGCACGCAACCATTTGATTTTTAAAAGCATCTTAAAAAAGTAACCAAAAATCGTTGGATGATGAAAAGCAGATTTGTTTTGATTGCTGCAGCATGCCTTTTTTTAATCGTTGGATGCAAAAAAGATGACTTTGACCTGGATAATCCGGATGTCGAAATCTTTGTGAATCAACTAAAAAGTGGCAAATACAATAAATATAAGAAAGGAGACAATGGTGAAAACGTATGGCTTTTGATGCCAAATTTTTCTGAAAATCATATTCAATCGCTAATCAACTTTTCAAAAGACACTACTCACATTGTGGCATTCCCGGTTAATCCACTCTCGTCGCGCCGGCCATTTCCCGAAGGACGGGAATATTTTATTTTGGGTGAGTGTTTGTTGTGGACCGTGGAAGGAATTCGCAATGGCGCCGGATATGGTTCGCTTGACCCTTTTTTAATTGATGCAGCAAAAAATAAAAGTGAACGATACAAGGGGTTAAAAGGAAATGAAATACTTATCGTCAGGGACTTTTATAAAGATTGGTGGGATAATTTCAAAAACAAGGATTGGAAAAATAAAAATCCATTGGAAGGTACTTCTTACCAATGGTTTTAAATATTTCAATTTCAACGCAACCGATTGTATATTAAAAGCATCTTGAAAAAGTAACCGCAAATATTTGGATGATGAAAAAACTGATTTTGTTTTTATTCCCTGTTCTGTTGTTTTCATGCGAAAAGGAACCTGAATTATTTATTCAGAATTCAGATGAATTAATGGGTAGCTGGACAAACCAGTTGGAAAATGATACCATCATGGAATTTACCAGAGCAGATTCCCTGAAAGTTAACGACTACGGGTTTGAGTTTAAATCAAACCAGATTTTTATCGAAAGAAAAAATGCCGGATGGTGCGGAACTCCGCCAATTGCTTACGCCGATTTTGAAGGAACATGGCAGCGGCAGGATTCATTGCTAATTATAACTGTTGATTACTGGGGTGGCACGGCCGACTACAAATGGCAAATCATTTCGGTAGATGAAAACAGTTTGAAGATTTATAAGATGAGCGAAGAATACCACAATGAATTCTGAAAAATCGCAAGAAATAGAAAAACTTGTTCTGCTCGGATTCCTGTTTATGTTTCTTTTTTCCTGTAATAAAAAAGATGATGTTGACGATGGCATTAAACAAGGAAATGGAAAAGTCTGGTTAAGTGGCGGTTTGTGGCACTGTGCCGAACAAATTCACTTCGACAACGGCGATACCTTAGTCGTTTCAATCGATGAAATAATAACCTTTAAAACCGATGACCGTGTAAACGTGAAATACAAAGAACTGGGTATAAATGAGTTTTGTTCGCCATTCATTGAT
The DNA here is from genome assembly GCF_041687215.1 of Mariniphaga sp. Taxonomy (NCBI): domain Bacteria; kingdom Pseudomonadati; phylum Bacteroidota; class Bacteroidia; order Marinilabiliales; family Prolixibacteraceae; genus Mariniphaga; species Mariniphaga sp. The sequence goes on along the minus strand of NZ_JAWLCI010000019.1, from coordinate 13,933 downwards.
TGCGAAATCATTGAAATTAAAAAAGTTGAATAGATAGATTTTTGAAATTCATAAAATCCAAAATACCATGAAAACCTTTAAAATTTCAGTACTAATAATCTTCTTATTCAGCGCGTTAGGTTGCGATAAAGATGATGTAGTTGATATTAATAATATTGAGGTAGAAAAATACATTGAATTGCTAAAAAAAGGTGAATATAAATTTTTGAAACTTCCACCATTCACCGCTGAAGACATTCCTTTACTTCTGCAATACCGAAATGAAAACCAGATGATAACCAACTTTCCTCATAACATGTTTTCATCGTTGATGATACCGGAATGTAAACTGGGCATGTATGTTTTATGGACAATTGAAGCTATTAGGACAGATGCAATTAAAACTGAACACGTGTTTGGAAATTTTCCATCCCAAAATCTTGTTTTAGGATTGCGCAATTCGGAGGGGTTAGAATTAGTTAACAGTGATGAATCTCATGCAGTTGCAGCCAAAGCCTATTTCGACTGGTGGAACGAAAACAAACACAAAAATTTCGACGAGTTTAAAAATATTGACCCATTAGCCGAAACGGATTACAGGTGGCATTAATTACAACGAAAAAGTATAACCTGAGATGAATCGTTAAAAACAACAAAATAAACTTGCCATGAAAACTTCAAGATACTTCTTCACCCTCTTAATTTTGGCAGGATTATTCACTGCCTGCAACGAAGAAACCATTGAAATACCAAAGGTACTTGACGAAGTGGAATCAACCAGGTATTTTAATGCAGAAATTTTCTCTGAACAGGATTTGAAAATTTACGGCACATGGAAAATATTTGATATTTCCGGCGGATTTCACGGTTTAGGTTATGACCCCGATTTTGATTACCTGGTCATTAAAAAAGTGGAAATCTATGGTTTTGTAAAAGACAACAGCCTGCTGGAATATGGTAAAATAGTGCCTGCTCTCTGGAATCCTAACGATTTACGGTTAAAAGTTGATTTTGAAAAAGATGAACAATCGGGTTCGTTTTTTTCAGACAGGGTAAAGTATGTACATTACACCGGAAACGATACCCTGCATTTAAGTTCTCCGTGTTGCGACAGGTTTAATTACCATTTTGAACGGGTAGAATGAAAATCGTTTAAAAAACAGGGCCGGCAAATTGTATAACTTTTGCCGGCTCTGTTTTTTAATTTTTTCTGAGAATATTTATATAAAAAACTTCAGCACAAATAGCGCTGCCAAAACAACCATAACCACCGAAATATCCTTCAGCTTTCCGGTTAAAAGTTTCAGGAAAACATACGACAACATACCGAAAACAATTCCTTCGGCAATACTGTAAGTAAGCGGCATTACAATAATGGTGATAAATGCCGGAATAGCTTCGGTAAAATCTTCAAAATTGATTTTTTGAATGGGCGACATCATAAAAAAACCTACCAAAACCAGGGCGGCAGCTGTTGCAGCAGCCGGAACCATGGTGAACAGCGGGGCAAAAAACAACGCTACCAAAAACAAACCTGCAGTGGTGAGGGATGTTAATCCGGTTTTTCCACCTTCGGCCACACCCGATGCACTTTCAACATAAGTGGTAACCGTACTTGTTCCCAGCATGGCGCCAACTGTGGTACCGATTGAATCGGCAAACAGCGCCTGTTTTGCACGCGGCACTTTCCCGTCTTTGGTTAACATTCCGGCTTTATCCGAAACACCCACCAGCGTACCAACCGTATCAAACATATCCACAAAAAGGAAGGTGAACAACACAATCACCATATCGAGCGTAAAAATTTCAGCGAATTCAAATTTGAAAAAAATGGGAGAAAGCGATGGCGGTGCACCAACCAAATGACCTTCGGGCATTTGGGTAACGCCAAGAGGCAATCCGGCAATAGTTGCAGTAAAAATTCCAATAAGTAAAGCGCCTTTTACTTTTAAAGCCAGTAAAACAGCAGTTAAAACAATTCCACCCATTGCTATCAGCACAGCCGGAGAACCCATATCTCCCAGGCCAACAAGGGTAGCATCGTTGTTTACAATTACGCCTGCATTTTGTAAACCAATAAAAGCGATGAACAAACCAATACCGGCAGAAACGGCGTGTTTTACTGAAAGTGGAATGGCATTTATAATGAGTTCGCGAATATTAAAAGCAGTAAGCAAGAGGAAAATAATTCCTTCAAGAAAAACTGCAGTTAAAGCAAATTGCCAGGAGTGACCCATTCCAAGCACTACGGTAAATGCAAAAAAAGCGTTGAGACCCATTCCCGGTGCCAGGGCAAACGGTAATTTTGCCACCAGCGCCATCACAATGGTTGCCACCATGGCCGAAAGCGCAGTTGCAGTAAACAACGCATTCTTATCCATGCCTGTGGCACTCAAAATATCAGGGTTCACTGCAAGAATGTAGGCCATCGTCATAAACGTGGTTATCCCTGCCAAAATTTCGGTTCTAACCGTTGTTTTGTTTTCTTTTAGTTTGAAATATTTTTCGAACATAACTCAGGTTTTTTTAGAAGGTATATTTTACACCCAAAGTTGGCATTACCTTAAATTCATCAGCCACAAAGTTGTTGCTTAATTCAATTTCGGTTCCCAATGCTAAATTTTTAGTAGCGTTAAACCACAGTTGCGGTTCTGAAAGGAAGCGGTAATCTGTTCCCCAAAACATTTCTTCTTTCCAGAAATCGGCAAATCCTGTGAATGTCAATTTGCCTTCCAGCATTTGGATGGTCCAGACTGCAGTTAACTGGAACGAGGCATCCTCTTTGTTTTTTATGCGTTTGTAGTTGGCCTGCAGGGTTAATATTTTAGAAAAATCGCCTGAGGCAAATGTTCTTTCCACACCGGCCAGCAAACAGTTTTCTATTGGAATAAACGGAGTTTCATCTCCATCCAATTTAAAAACGCCGCCATTGTATTCAACCCGGGGCTGAAACTTCTGGTTTTCATTCCATTTAAAACTCCGGGCAATTTCCCAATAAGCCAGCGAAACTCCGTTATCGATATTACGGGTATCGGAACTGTAATCCATATCGATAAAGAAAAAGGTGCTTCCCCAACTGTCGGGCCTGAACATTTCAACCGTTGTGGTAAAAAAGTTTCTTCCTTCACCCAGGTCGTAATGAAGCTGAACATTTTGTGATTTGGCTGTAAAAAGAGCTGTAACAAAAACTAAGGACAGTAGAACTCGTTTCATATTATTTGGTTTTTAGAATTTTTAATGGCGGCAAAAATAGAAAACTTATTTAAAAATAAACCCCGGCAAATTCTTTTGCCGGGGCTATTTTTTCATCGGGAAGATAAAAAAATATGGGTCATCTATTAAGATGTTGTAAAGTTATGAAAGTTGGCCTCAATTTCCAAATAATTTTTTTACAAAAATTCCCTTAAAGCATCGTATAAATAAGCATTAAATTTGTGCAGTTGTTTAAAGGAATTTACTGCAATTTCAATAAAATCTCCATTCGTAATTTCTATGTCAGAAACTGGTGCTGAAAATACAAACGACTTGTAACGCAACAGGTGAATAAATTCATGATCTTTAGGAAAACCTTTTGGCGCAGTTTTCAATTGATGATCGTACATTTCGGAAAATACCGATTTGAATTCAGACTGGTTAATGATTTCTATAAATTCTTCAGGGAAACGCGAAATGTATTCTCTGATTGATTTTAGCGGCCCGGCATCGGGCATATAAACTCCTCCGCCCACAAAACTTTCTCCGGGTTCAATATGAAAATAATACCCCGGCAACTGGCTTTTCCGGCCTTCTTTCGAAATAAAACTGCCAAAATTGGTTTTATACGGGCGTTTATCATTCGAAAACCGAACATCGCGAAAAATCCGAAACATACAATCTTTGGCGTTTAAAACAGGAATTTCCTTATCAAATTTTCTGATTTCGTTTACTAAAACATCGGTAACAAACAAAACCTTTTCCCTGCTTTCCTGGTACCTGTCCCGGTTGGCATCGAACCATTCGCGTGTGTTATTTTCTGAAAGCTCCCGAAGAAATTGCAATACTTTTTCCATTGTTTTTTAAATTGCGTTACTTTTATGCCAAGGTAATTCTTTTTTATGAGAAAATTTGCATTGATTGTGGCTGGGGGAAGTGGCAACCGGATGAATTCACCTGTTCCGAAACAGTTTATTGAATTGAACGGAATGCCGCTTTTAATGCATACATTCCAGGCTTTTTTCAAGGCCGATGCAAATTTTGAATTCGTTCTGGTTCTGCCCGAAAAGGAGATTGGCACATGGGAAAACCTTTGCGAAAAGTACAATTTCAACATAAAACATTTGGTGGTAAAAGGTGGCAAAACCAGGTTTCATTCGGTTAAAAACGGGTTGGCACAAATTAACCAGGATGGAATTGTGTTTATTCACGATGGCGTGCGCCCGCTGGTTTCGGCCCAAACCATTGAAAACTGCTTTCAAACAGCGCTGAGGAAGGGCAATGCTTTGCCTGTAATTGCACCATCGGAATCTGTTCGTGAAGTTTTTAACGGCCAAAACAAGGCAGTTGACCGCAACCGGTTTTTCCTGGTTCAAACGCCGCAAACTTTTCGTATTCAACTTATTCAAAATGCTTTTAACCAAGAGTATTTGCCGGAATTTACCGACGATGCTTCAGTTCTGGAAAACACCGGAACACAAATACACCTGGTGGAAGGCAACCGTGAAAACATTAAAATTACTTTTCCTGAAGATTTGGTTATAGCCAAAACTTTACTTCCAAAACACAACGAATAAGCCGGTTCTGTTATTTACCGGTGAAAATCTTATAACTTATCTTTTGCTATCGGGACTTTACCTTTGATAATTTTACATTTATTAAGCTTATTTCGCTGTTTGCCGATTAACTGTATAATTTTTTTCCCTGACAATTTAGTTTTGTTTCACATTTAGTAATCAAAAAAATAGTCTGAGTGTTATTGTAATTATTAAAAGACAATTAACACTTTTATAATGACACATTTTTTTGAGATATTGAATTGACAAAACAGAAAACAATTAAACAGAATTCAGATGACTTACAGATTGAAACAGCAAATCTGGCTGCTTATTTTGGTATTTGCAACAACAGGTGCATTAGCCCAAAACCACATTTTTTCGCTGGAAGAAGCACGGCAATTTGCTATGGAAAACTCCTATGTTTTAAAAAATACACGCAGCGACATTACTTTAGCGCAGAAAGAAGTTTGGAAAACTGTAACAATCGGGCTGCCCCAGGTTTCAGGAACGGCCAACTACAATAAATTTCTCGATTTGCCGGTTTCGCTAATTCCCGGCGAGTTTTTCGGAGAAGACGCAGGCACATACATTCCGGTTAAATTTGGACAGGATTACAGCTCCGATTTCGGGATTACCGTTTCGCAACTCATATTCGACGGCTCATATATTGTTGGCGTGAATTCCACAAAAATTTACCTTAACCTGGCCAAACATGCCCACGAGAAAACCGAAGTAGAAATTCGCGACGCCGTTACCCAGGCTTATTATATGGTATTAATAGGGCAGCAAAACCAAAAAGTAATGGAAGATAACCTGGAAAACGTGAAAAAACTTTTTTTTGAAACCAAAGCATATTACGATAATGGGTTTCGCGAGGAAATGGATGTTGACCAGATGCGGATTCTGGTTAAAAATGCCGAAAATGAAATTTTAAAAGCAGAACGTGAAATTGCCATTGCCAAAGTGGTTTTAAAATATGCCATGGGCTTTCAAATGGATGCTGATATTGAATTAAGCGATAATCTGGATAAATTTCTTCAGCCGCTGACCAGTTCAGGAACATCAAGCAGCTTCGATATTTCAAACCACATTGATTACCGGCTGGCAACCAACAACTTTCAGGTTTCTGAAAAATTGCTTAAGCTGGAAAAAGTGGCCTTCCTCCCCAGTTTGAGCGGATTTTACAGCTATTCAAAAACGGCATACGGCAACCATGCAAACCTGTTCAAATCAAGTGTTTCATGGTTTCCGTCTTCGCTGGTGGGGCTTCAGCTTTCCATTCCGGTTTTTAATTCGGGCCAAAAAGTGTTTAAAGTTCAGCAAGCTAAAATTGATTTGGAAAAAGCAGCCAACAACAGAATGCTTGCAGAAACAACCCTGCAGAAAGACTACCTCACGGCTGTTGCCGAAATGGAATCAGCCATTGAAAAATACGATAATGATTTGGAAAACCGACAGTTGGCAGAAAAGATTCTGGAAAAATCGAAAATTAAATTCAACAATGGGTTAACCAGCAGCACAGAACTGTCGCAACTGGAAACCCAATACCTGCAAACTTACGGTTCATACGTGGGTTCGGTTATGCAGCTTTTGCAGGCCGACTTAAAACTAAAAAAAGCGATGGGAGAATTATAAACAATTCAGAAACAGAAAAATATGAAACGAATTACAACACTTATCGCCGCTGCAATATTTTTGGCATCATGCAGCAGCACACCGGTTAGCGACGAAGAAAGCAAACGCAGTGAGTTGCAAAATTACAAACAACAGCTTTCCGAACTTCAGGCAAAAATTACTGTACTGGAAAACGATTTGGCCGATACCAAACGAGATGAAAGGGTGAAAATTTCAGTAACCGAACTTGAAAATCAACGCTTTGAACATTTTATAGAGGTTACAGGAAAAGTTGAAGCCGATCTTGATGTGGATGTTAGCCCGGAATCGGCAGGCGTAATTGAATCCGTTCTGGTAACAGAAGGGCAGCAGGTTTCAAAAGGACAGGTTTTGGGCAGGCTCAATACCGATGCGCTTGCACGGAGCCTGGATGAAATGAAAATTCAACTGGAACTGGCAGAAACCAATTTTCAGCGCCAAAAAAACCTTTGGGACCAGAATATTGGTTCGGAAATGCAATTCCTTCAGGCAAAAACAAATATGGAAAGCCTGGAAAAAAGAATTGACGGGCTGGCTGCGCAAATCAGAATGTCGGAAATAAAATCGCCGATTGATGGAGTGATTGACATTGTTTTTCAGAAAAAAGGGGAAATGGGAAGTCCCCAAATTCCATTTGCAAAAGTTCTCAACATCGGAACAGTAAAAATTTATGCTGATGTTTCTGAATCGTATCTTACCAAAGTTTCGCAGGGCGACTCGGTAAAAATAACTTTTCCGGCACTTAGCCGCGAAATGAGTGCGCCAATCCGCCGTATTGGAAACACCATCGACCCCAACAACCGCACATTCAGAATCCGGATTGATTTAAATAATCCTGACCGGATGATAAAACCCAACCTGATTTCCGTTATACGGATTCGTGATTATGTGGCAAATGATGCCATTGTTGTTCCGTCGCTTTATATTAAAGAAGATTTTAGGGGAAAATACACCTTTATTGTTGAAAACGGGCAGGAAACACCAAAAGCCAGGAAGGTTTATTTAGAAACCGGAATGACCAATAATAACCGGACCGAAGTGGTTGACGGACTTATGGCCGGAATGCAGATTATTTCGGAAGGGTACAGCCAGGTAGCTGACGGAACTCCTGTTGTATTTTAATTCAGCAACATTTTAAATCAGTTTTCAACATGGTAAAGGAAAAAGAACCCAACCTGCAGCATATTCACCGAAAGTTTAAACCTACTTATCTTTCGTTGAAAAACAAAACTACGGTCTATATAATATCCGGGCTACTCGTATTTTTCGGCATTTTTTCGTACAACCAAATGCCCCGCGAATTAATGCCCGAAGTAGTTGTGCCTTACATTTTTGTTCAAACCATTTACCCGGGTAATTCGCCGGTTGAAATAGAAAACCTGATTACACGCCCCATTGAAAAGGAGCTGAAAGGAATGCAGGGCATTAAAAAGGTTTCTTCGGCATCGTACCAGGATGTGAGCACTGTGGTGGTTGAATTCAATACAAATATTGAAACCCAGCAAGCTTTGCAAGACACCAAAGACCGGGTGGATAAATCGAAGTCGGAACTGCCCGACGATTTGCAAAACGATCCGCTGGTTCTCGATATTAACTTTTCAGAGTTTCCCATAATGAATGTAAATCTCTCGGGTGATTTCAGCATGCGCGATCTGAAACGGTATGCCGAAATTCTGCAAGATGAGTTTGAAGGGTTGCGGGAAATTTCGGAAGTGAACATACGTGGAGTGGAAGAAAGGGAAATTCAAATTAACGTGGACCCTTACAAGCTTGATGCAGTAGGACTTACCTTCGATGATATTGCACTTGCCGTTCAGTTTGAAAATATTACAATTGGAGCCGGAGAATTCACAGCCGATGCCACCCGCAGGATAATCCGCACCGTAGCCGATTTTAAAAATGTTGACCAGATTGCCAACACCATCATTAAAGTGAATATGGGCAAACCGGTTTACATCAGGGATGTGGCAACAGTGATTGACGGATACAAAGAACAATCGACCATTGCCCGCCTGAACGACAAACCGGTTGTTACCCTTTCAGTTACAAAAAAAGCCGGAGAAAATATTCTGGAGGCTTCGGAAAAAGTAAAACGTGTTATAGAGGAGCAAAAAGAGAAAGGATACCTTCCTCCCAACCTCGAAGTAGTTACCACAGATGACCTCTCTTTCTACATTCGCGACGAAATCCAAAACCTTGAAAACAGTATTATTCTGGGAATGATTCTGGTCGTTTTTGTACTGTTCATGTTTTTGGGATTCAGAAATGCACTTTTTGCAGGATTGGCCATCCCCATGTCCATGTTCCTTTCCTTTATTATTTTGCAACAATCCGGAGTTACCCTCAACAACATGGTACTGTACTCGCTTATTCTGGCGCTGGGGATGCTTGTGGATAACGCCATTGTTGTGGTGGAGAATGTTTACCGGCTACTCAATTCCGGATACTCTCTGATGGGTGCCACAAAAAAAGGAGTAAGTGAAATTGCTTATCCCATCATCACTTCAACTTTAACTACACTGGCTGCATTTTTTCCACTCCTTATATGGGAAGGAATTGTTGGGCAGTTTATGAGTGTGTTGCCCAAAACCCTTATTGTGGTGCTGGCCTCATCGCTGTTTGTAGCGTTAATTTTAAATCCGGCATTTGTTTCTTCATTTATGAAAATAGATGATATTAATGCTCGGTTAAACTGGAAAAAACAACTTAAAAACGCTGCAATTTTTGCCGTAGTTGCGGTGTTGTTTTACATAGCAAAAATCTGGCTGCTTGGAAACCTTGCCATTACCGTAACGCTGTTTTTAGTTCTTAACCTGATTGTACTAAGGCCTTTGGCCCGGTGGTTTCAAACCAAATTTTTGGTATGGCTCGAAAATATTTACACCCGCCAGTTGCGGCACGCACTTACCGGTTACTGGCCGCTGGCATACTTTGGCGGGACTGTTTTCCTGCTAATCTTCTCCATGTTTTTCTATTTTGCGGGAAATCCCAAAGTGGTTTTTTTCCCCGATACCGATCCGCAAACCATTTTTGTAACGATGGAACTTCCTTTGGGAACTTCGCTTGCAAAAACAGATGAAGTTTCCGACGAAGTGGAGAAAATCATCCAGGAAACTCTGCAGCCGGTTAACCACATCGTTAAATCGGTAACCACAAATGTTGGTGTTGGAAAAGGCGGTGTATTCGAAAATGATGCAAGTCCAAACAAATCATTAACATCCATATCTTTCCTTGAGTATAAATTCAGGGAAGGAATAAGCACGGCTAAAATTATGCAACAAATTACCGAAAATCTGAAAGGTTTTGTGGGCGCTAAAATTTATGTGGAAAAAGATGAAAACGGGCCACCAACAGGACCTCCGGTAAATATCGATATTTCGGGAGACGAGTTTGATCAACTGGTGCTTATTTCTGATGATTTTGTAAGATTGATTGCCGATGATAATATTCCCGGAATAGATGAACTGAAACTGAATATAAATGTAAACCAACCGGAAATGCTGGTGCAGGTTAACCGTGAAAAAGCCAGGCTTTTCGAACTTTCGACCCAGCAAATTGCAATGGCCCTGCGAAATGCACTGTATGGTTACGAAGCCGGCAAATTTAAGGACGGCGAGGAAGAATACGATATTTTTATACGGCTTGACGAAACGTATCGCAACGATGTTTCAACCCTGATGAATCAAAAAGTAACAGTGGAAGGAAACACCATTCCCATTTCTGCTGTTGCCGGTTATGAATATTCTTCAACCTACGATAAAATCAGCCGGATTGACCATAAGCGCACAATTACCATAACTTCCAACGTGGTGGAAGGATACAATCCCAACCAGATTAATCAGCGCATCCGTCAATTACTTGCAAATTACGAAATGCCTGATGGATATACTTATGCTTTTACAGGAGAACAACAGGAGCAGGAAGAAAGCAGTGAATTTTTGTTTTTTGCCTTATTGGTTTCTGTTGCCTTAATTATGATTATTCTGGTAACTCAGTTCAATTCATTAATAAGGCCATTGATTATTGTGGCAACGGTGCTTTTCAGTACCATTGGGGTGTTTTTGGGTCTGGGAATTTTCAATATGGAATTTGTAATTATAATGACCGGAGTGGGTATTATATCCCTGGCTGGTATTGTTGTGAATAATGGCATTGTACTTATCGATTATATTGATTTGGTAAGGCAACGCAAACGGGAAGAGCTGGGTTTGTCCGAAGATGCTTTCCTCCCGCAAAAAATGCAGCGCGAAGCACTTGTTGAAGCCGGAAAAACCCGTTTACGACCTGTGCTTCTTACAGCAATTACCACAGTATTGGGACTTGTTCCTTTGGCTGTTGGCCTCAATTTCAACTTTTTCACCCTTTACTCCCGCTTCGACCCGCAAATATCAATTGGCGGCGAAAGTGTTGCATTCTGGGGCCCCATGTCGTGGACGGTAATTTTCGGGCTGACTTTTGCCACATTCCTTACCTTGCTGATAATTCCGGTAATGTACATGCTTACCATTCGCATAAACTACCGGATAAAAAAATGGACAGGGAATTTACCCAAATAGAGAAAAAACGAACGGGGCTTTGAATGCAGCCCCGTTCATTTTTTATACCAGTGAATCTCCTTTTTGAATTCTCACATCGGTAACAAACTGCTTAATCTGCTGCTCGTCTTCTTTGCGGCAAATCATCAGTGTATCATTCGATTCTGCAACAATATAACTATTTAATCCCTGTAAAACAGCTACTTTTTCATCACTCAGATTTACAATACAATTAGTGGTATCGTATATCAAAACATTTTCCCCATGAATAACATTTCCATCAGAATCTTTTTGCTTGTTTTCGTAAAGCGAACCCCAGGTTCCCAGGTCACTCCAGCCAAAATCGGCAGTTAAAACATAAACATTTTTTGCTTTTTCCATCACACCGTAATCAATGGAAATACCCTGACATTCAGAATATGTTTTGTTTATAAAATGTACCTCATCTTCAGTATTGTAAAGCTTCAGCCCTTTGGCAAACAACGCCGACACGTCGCTCAGGTATTTATCGAATGCAGAAAGAATGGATGGCAACGACCAGAGAAAAATTCCTGAATTCCAGAAAAATTCACCACTTTCCAGAAAAATTTTTGCCATATCGAGATTTGGCTTTTCTGTAAAGGTTTTCACCTCAAACAAATTGTCGAGTTGGTTAAAACTTACCTTCTCTTTTACCTGAATGTACCCGTAACCGGTTTCGGGCCGGCTGGGTTTTATGCCTAAAGTAAGCAAGGCATCATGTGTTTTAATGAAATCAAGTCCGTGTTTTATCTGACGTACAAACTCTTCCTCTTTAATAATCAAATGATCAGAGGGTGCAACAATAATATTTGCCTTAGGATTTTGAATTTTAATTTTATACGATGCGTAGGCAACGCAAGGAGCTGTATTCCGGCGCAAAGGTTCAAGCAACACCTGATCTTTTTTTAATTCAGGCAGTTGTTCCATAACCAAATCTTTGTACCGGACACTGGTAACAACCAAAATATTTTCAACCGGAACAAAAGTTGAAAACCGGTCAAATGTTTGTTGAATAAGGGTTCGCCCTGTTCCAAGAATATCGAGAAATTGTTTTGGTTTGGCCTGGCGGCTTAATGGCCAGAACCGGCTTCCAACGCCTCCGGCCATAATAACACAGTAATTATTTTCCATAATCTTCAATTTTCTAATATGTGCAAAATTAAAATTTTAACCTGAACCAGAATAAAATACAAGTTATTTATACCTATAAAGCATCCAATAAAAGAATTAAGTTTTGTTTCAGTTATTAATGTTGTAAATTTATGCCAATTCTTTTTACGGGGTTAAAACCGAAAAGTGAATCAAAAAATAGATTAAAATGAAATTCTTTTTTCATGTAGGAAAATACTTTAAGTTGCTTGCCAGGGTATTTGGTCGGCCCGAAAAACATAAAATGTATATCAGGCAACTGTTTCATGAAATTGATAGTTTGGGTGTGAATTCAGTTTGGATTGTCATTATCATTTCCATTTTTATTGGTGGAATTATGACCATTCAGTTTGCCTACAGCATGGCAAATCCAATTTATCCGCATACTCTTGTTGGGTTGGGAACCCGCGACACATTAATTCTTGAATTTTCATCTACCATGCTGGCTCTTATTATGGCAGGGAAAATTGGTTCTAACATCACTTCCGAAATTGGAACCATGCGCGTAACCGAACAAATTGATTCACTTGAAATTATGGGTGTAAATTCAGCCAGTTACCTGATTCTTCCGAAAATTTTGGCGGTAGTTTTTGTTTTCCCGTTTTTGTTCATTATCAGTGTGTTTTTTGGACTGCTGGGCGGGTTGGTAACAGGCCCCATTGCCGGTGTTATTACCATTCCGCATTATATTGATGGCATTCAGTGGCTTTTTTACCCCTACTATGTAACTTTTTCGTTGATAAAATCGGTTGTTTTCGGTTTTATTGTAGCCTCAGTTCCGGCTTATTACGGCTATTACGTTCAGGGAGGCGCCCTGGAAGTGGGTACAGCCAGCACAAAAGCGGTTGTGAATACAAACATTCTTATTTTGCTGTTCGACTTAATATTAACCCGTTTATTACTAACATGATAGAGGTAAAAAATATTTACAAATCATTTGAAGAAATTACCGTTCTGACAAACGTTTCAACCCGGTTCGAACCGGGCATGACGAACCTGATAATTGGAAGGAGTGGCTCAGGAAAAACGGTTTTACTAAAATCAATTTTGGGTTTATATGAAATTGATAAGGGAGAAATTTGGTACGACGACAGAAATTTGGTTGAAATGCCGGAAAAAGAACGAAAATTGATGCGGCGCGAAGTAGGAATGGTTTTTCAGGGAGGCGCTCTTTTCGACAGCCTTTCGGTAGCTGCCAATGTAAAATTTCCATTAGATATGTTCACGTCCATGTCGTCAAAAGAAAAACAAAAAAGGGTGGAATTTTGTCTCGACCATGTAAACATTGAAACTCCTGCATTTAAACTTTTCCCCAGCGAAATAAGCGGTGGAATGCAAAAAAGAGTGGCCATTGCACGCGCCATTTCCCTGAATCCGAAGTACTTGTTTTGCGATGAACCCAACTCTGGTCTCGACCCGGAAACCGCTACGGTAATTGATAAACTTATTCAAAGTTTGACCAAAGAATTCAACATGACCACCATTATCAACACTCACGACATGAATTCTGTTATTGAAATTGGTGAATCGGTGCTTTTCATTTCAAAAGGAGAAGTTTGCTGGCAAGGTTCAAACAAAGATATTTTACACACGAAAAATGAGAAACTAAACGATTTTATTTTTGCCAACAAATTGTATGCTCAAATGCGGAAAGAGGAAAATGAGTCAAATTTTGGGCAGAAAATATAAACTCATTTCTAAAAACCAGCCAAAGATTTTAAAAAAGGATATTTCTTTTCAGCACAATTGTATTATTTTTGCACCCGAAAATTGTCCTGTGGTGTAATTGGCAACACGTCTGACTCTGGATCAGAAGAGTCCAGGTTCGAGCCCTGGCAGGACAAC